>JBOFTL010001001.1:0-5459 GCA_051652045.1 Microcoleus sp.
CTATACCATGAGCTTTCCAGCTCCATGATTTGTCCCAAACGAACCATGCAACGGTGCAGCTATCCGTTCCGCTTGCTTTGCGAAATTTTGGGCGCGGGTTGACCGGGATAAGATATCGCAGACTATCAGCATGTAGCTGGAGCCATTCAGCGCGATCGCCTGTTGGTTCCAGGTAGCTGAGCCGAAGGAGAAACGCGATGCCCCATGGTGAATATTCGTAGGCCAATGGAATGATGCTTGAGGCGACGTTGAATGGGGGGTTGGTGACTGTAGCCCAGTTGCGGCAATCAATCGACTGAGCATTGCGAAGGCTATTAGCCCAGTATTCCCAAAATTCTCTTGTGGTTGCATCCTGAGGATAATCAAACCCCCATTGAATATCAGAAGCTTGGACCATGCGATCGCTTGCTCTGAGAACATCACTAATCGCCCCATGCCCTGCACAAGGCTCGAAGCAAAGGCTTGGGATGTTCGGGGCTTTGGCAAGCAAAATTTTTGTCAATGGGGCAGGGGTTGGATAAAAGTCATTTCCCACTCGTTTGCCCTTAACTTCATTGGCTTGATCGAAAAATAACCCAGTTTGTAAATTCACTCTTCGACCTCCTCGGCTACAGCTTCTATCTGCTCAGCCAAAAGCATATCCGGCACCGTCGCTAAATAGATCTCAGCGTCTGTCTGAGTGCGATAAATGTCGTAATGGTCCATAATGGTGTAACTCCATAATGTTTCAACTGAAGCGATCGCGTTTTGAATGTCCGCGATCGCTTTTTTATTCCCCGAAAATATCGTTAACAACCACACATCGCACACCATACCGACGGCGTATCGAAGATTTAAACCCACCCATATCAGTGTCCATGACGGCGAAGTGCTCCGACTTCAGTCCTGTAATAGCAATACACCCATCGGATTGCTGCCAGACCTTATACCCAGCGGGGGCAGTAGCCATAAGCACACGAACAGGCGGTTTAGCCTCCTGCCTAGATTCAGCTTCAGGCAATGCAGCGATCGCCCCGGCAACAAGGACAGTGCCAGCAATAACGGCAAGTTTTAATGTTTTTACACGCTTTTGATGCATAATTAGTTGATCCTGTACTTTTGTCTCAAGCGATCGCATTCCGGTGAGGGGAGCGCGATCGCTTTTTTGTGTCTAATCGATTGGTGCGACCATCTTGCCAACTCTAGCCAAGGTTGGCTTTTCCTGCGGCACAACCATGGCATTTTGAATTCGGTCGGGAACAGATTTCGGATCGGGCTGAGCAGGCTTATCCATCGGTGCACTTGTTGAACTCTTAATTTAGTATATACGAAATTAAGAGTTTTGCCTAGATGGTGAATCAAATTTTTGCTTAAGTAATGTTAACCCTAGGTTGACCAGGGTTTTCTGGGACTGTGGCTGAGTCTTCATCCATTTATATAGATCAAGTTCAACCGAGACGTTGATTTTCTTGAAATCATCGTTTGTATTGGGTCTTCCCCTTTTTTTCTGCGATTTTTCTTGAGGCATGGCGGTCCTTTGGAAACTGCCCCCATACTATCGCAAAATGACAAAAAATATTTTATTTTTATGTAGTCACTATTTATATTTTCGTATATACTAAATTATAGGGTCAGAGGCGGCAACTGAGACTCTTCCACTCTCGTATTAAGGAAACACGACTGTGACAGTATCTATCCACGACGCTCATGCTGAGCAACACGCAAAGTTCGAAGGGCGGGAAGCGCCCTATTGTATTGAGCAGATTGAGATGGCAACTCTGGTTTTGCAAACAGCGATCGCCAAATTGTCCGCGCAGGCGGACGCATTTAGGGACGGGATGGAAGCAGAGCAGAAAGACTGCAATCGTGCCAAGCGCGTTTTAAGTAGCGCCAACATGATTGTGCGGATCATTGACGGTGACCCTTCAGTTCTTCCGAGGCTGTGATGCTAGAAATTATCCTCTGGACGGCTGGCATTGTATGCCTTGGCTTATTTTTGCTTCTGATATTGGCATTAATCAACATTAATCAAGTAGGTGATTTCGATGAGTAAGCCCTTAGACCCAATCTCGCCAGTAAGTCATGGCAGACAAGCTATGAGGGGTACGTATTTGATTAATAAGCATAAAGAGAGGCCCTTCACAATTCGGGTCGATTCTTGGGACGGTAAGTATATACATGGAGTTTGTCTACACCGGAAATACACCGTCCTTGCTGACGACTATGAGCGCTTCGAGCTAAGGCAATAGCCGGACAGGATCTGGCGATCTCGTGTTGTCAGATCCTGTTTTCAGGTGGGCACCATAAGAACATCAATCAACCAGGCTTATCAACAATGTCCAAGTACATTCCGCTAGTAGTCACCATCATCGTCTTTGCAGCAGTCCTGCCCGCTGCTTTCAATGCCAAGCAACGCACCGCTAATTCACAACCCACTCAAACCACTGCGATCGCCAAGTGTGCGGCGTCGGTTGGGGCGATGGATGCAGATATTTGTAAGTGATTTTTTTGAACAGCCAAAAATGATGAAAAGTATAATTCTTGCCGCAATAATGTTAGCTTCCCCCATGACTGTGCAATCCCAGGAATCTATTCCAACTGTAGAAATAAACAATAGAACATTTTACCGTTTTCCTACACCAGGAGGTGGTTATGTTGATTGTTTTAGGACGGGTCGGTACCTGGAAGAAGGAGAAACCTGCTTTGTTCCTGCTGGAGGTTATGCGGCGTGGGTAAATCGTATCGTAAAGCAACTTCATGAGATGGGTGAGACCAGAATCGATCATATAACAATGGCTATAGCTTGCGAAACAGTCTATGGATTTCATTCTTCTGAAGTCTTGCATAAGTGCCATAGAACATTAGATAAAGCAAGAAAGCTTGGTTACTTGGATAAATTTTCTAGGCCATTAATCAATGGAGAAGGACGGGAATGATGACTTATACAGAAGCATTTTCTTTTTTTCTTGCTGAGTTGCGCACAAAAGCAGCGTCAAAAAACATTGTTTTGGATACAAGCGCCATCAATTGTGCTAGTCAAATATTCGCAGATACATGCAAGGCTTCTGGAATCCCAGCCATGCCCGAAATCAAGGAATCCGCCAATTATTTTGTTGAAAATCTTGTTCAATATGATTCCTGAATACATATCCCGCAAACTCCACGACTTCACCACTGCCCCAACCAACCGCGATCGCCTGCGAGCGCTGTATGACATTGCGGTACAAAGTCCGGTTCTAAAGCGCGAACGATTGCATGAAGTGTCGGATCGGTATGGGTTTGAAGAACACGAAGAAGTAGAAATTTTGGAATGGGCAAAGGCCCAAATTTAACAATACAGGGGGACAACATGACAACAGCCACATCAAATTTTGCTGGCAAAATTCAGCAACTCAATTCTAAAAACTTCAACCGACCACCCAAAAAACAACCCCGCCGCCACTTAGCAGCACAGCTCCAAAACGCCACCTATGGCGATCGCATGGATGCCATGAACGGATTTCTGCCAGAGTTCAAAAGCTTTCTCCAGCTTGCCGGAATCACCCCACAAATTCAGAAACAGATGGGCATCCAACACGTCGTCACAGTAGACCCGCGCTGGCACACATCAGCCTGCGATAACGTCTCAGCACGGTGCAAGTACTTAGGGGGACACTTTGCTATCTGGAGCAATGGCACCAACCCAGACGGCAGCTTTGAACTACATCTGTATGGCGATTTGCTATCAGGAAAATATCGTTCGGGGCCATGCTCTGACCCCGTGGAATTCGGGCGGAAGTTTGCGCTACTGGTGTGTGAAGCCGAGCGGATTGCAGACTTGCGGTGGTGGCATCGTATCCCAGAAAGGATAGAACGGGCTGCACAGGTGCTTTTGACATTTACGATGTGCGTCAGTTTTATCTTTATGCCGAACAATGACTGGGAGAAGACAGACTACTTCTTTGCATTCTTTGCTCTGGCTGGATGTGCAATCCTTAGCTACATCAGCCGCATAAACCCCGAAGACTCACTGATCGATACTGGAATCAACCAGCAGGCGATCGCGTTGTGAACCCATACAAAAAGCGCGATCGCCTCATGCATAGGCAACCGCGCAATGTATAGCAAGTTGTAGTCGATCACTCAATTAGGAGAAGAGCCAATGCACGGCCAAAGGAACAAAAACCGCTTAGCGGCAATTGTAGCACAGGTTACAGGAAAGGCTTAACAAATTTGTAATACCAAACCTGCCAGATTTTCCCGGCAGGTTTGGTATTATTGAAAGATATCGCCCACGCGATCGCATTGTTGGCAGCAATGTGAAAGCGTTTAATTACCGGGCGGTCAACGTAAAACACCTACGCAGACAAGGTTATTTTATGCCAAAACGCGATTGTTTGTCGATGCCCAGAGATATTTACTCTGAGCAAGGAAATATTTGTGCGCAAAAATGCGTCAATCCCTCCGAGGGAGTAGATCAGGGAGATGTGAAGTTTTGTGAAGGCGCTTGGCGTTTCCCAGCGGCAGTCTATGCAGTTGAAAAGATTCATGTAGCCAATGGGCGCATATGTTTAGTGGATCAAATGGGGTTTCCTGTAGATAGGAAGACAGCATTACAAATGCTTCTGGCTTGTCAGCATCATCTTTTGTTGACCGATGAAGATTTAGAAATGATAGAGAACAATGTTTCACAAAGAATGGAGCAGTTTTACATTGATGAATCGCTAAGGCTTAAAAGCAAAAAAACAGAAAGCCAAAGCAAGAGCGGGTTCATTTATGTTTTGAAAGCAGAAAAAAGTCCCTACTCGAAAATTGGATTTACTCAAAATCCAAAGCAACGGCTAAAGCAGATCCAGGCGGCTTCTGGCTCAGTCGTTAGTTTTGTGTATTTGAAAGAATCTAATGATGTTGTGGCTCTTGAGGCAAAGTTGCACGATTTATTCAAAGAAAAGCGTGTAACAGGAGAATGGTTTGAACTTACCTCTGAAGACATTGAGCAAATCAGGTTTTATTGCAATGCCGCTTCTGATGCGGAGGTGGCGTCATGAGAAGCGAGCACAAGCCGACTCATTCCGTCCTTGAAATTGGGAAGCTGAATTTTAGAGGAAACGTTATTCCTGAGCTGTGGTTTCAAAAGCTGACGTATGACTCAGGACGGCCTCACCTTAACGCGATCATCATTCTTTCAGAGATTGTCTACTGGTATCGGCCAACAGAGGTTAGAGATGAAATAAGCGGCTCTTTGACTGAAGTTAGAAAAAAATTCAAAGCAGATCTACTTCAGCGCAATTATCAGGGATTTTCAAATAAATTTGGATTCTCAAAAAAGCAAGTGCAAGACGCTTTTAACTATTTGAGAGACAAAGAGCTAATTTACACAGAAATGCGGACCATTGAGGTCGGAGATGGGCTAAAACTGCCAAATGTACTATTTATTGGTGTGAATCCAATCAAAATCAAGGAATTAACCTTTGATCCAATAGTGCCCCTAAGTAGGGGGT
>JBOFTL010001002.1:0-10579 GCA_051652045.1 Microcoleus sp.
CCGGAAGGTGCGATAATATCTGCACCGGCTTTTGCTTGAGAAATTGCAGTTTTCTTCAGCAATTCTAGAGTCGGATCGTTTAAAACGCGACCTGTTAAATCGCCGACTTCCAAATAGCCGCAGTGACCGTGGCTGGTATATTCGCACAGGCAAGTATCGACCATGACGATTAAATCCGGTACGGCTTCTTTAACTGCGGTAGTAGCTTTTTGAACTATGCCGCAGTCGTGCCAAGCACCTGTAGCGTCGGTGTCTTTATCGGCAGGAATTCCGAATAAAATAATTGCGGGAATGCCGAGATCGTAGACTTCTTTGGCTTCTTCGACAATTTTGTCTACAGATAGTTGGTAGACTCCGGGCATTGATTTAACTTCTTTGGCAAAAGATTCGCCCGGTACTGCGAAAAGAGGGTAGATTAAATCGCTAGTTGTTAATGTATTTTCGCGAACCATCCGGCGGAGTTGGGGGTGATTGCGCAGGCGGCGGGGGCGGTGAGTGGGAAACATGATATTTTTTAGTGGCTGAGAATGTTTGGTAAATGAGAATTGCAATTCTATAAAGTCTAGAGCTTATTGTTTCGCGATCGGCCTTCAAGCTTGTAAACTTATGTAACTATCTCCGTCTCCAGTGACATACTCCCACGTCAAGCGAGTACGCTATGACGTGGGTATCTTTGCAGCCCGATGAAGGGTATACAAAATTTCCTTCGTGATACTGTTATCTATAGTTCCGAGTGTGGGCATATCTGGGGGTGAACCCGAGACAGCTTACTTCCCCCAATCCGCTGGGGCAGGTGGTATCAATTTAATATGTTTGAGCGTAGGCAGTTCACTGTCTTGACAATCGATCGCAGCCTGATGTAATTGTAATTTAGGCAAAATAATTATAAATCAGCAATAATTTAAATACCGTACAATTTAAGCTTTAATGCCATTATGGCTAAGTTAGTAATTCTTAAGATAGGTCAGGGGAATTTCGATCGAGGATTTCCAGTCATCCTCCAGGTGGGAGAAGATGGATTTCGTCCTTCCATTGAAGTTACCGGTCAATTGCCAGCCAACCCAGAAATTGTCGGGTATTACCAACAGTGGCAATCAATCTATCTCCGTCTCGGGGGATGTCCGCGACTGGAAATACGAAAGACTCAAATAACCAGTTCATCTGAATTTTCTGAATTAATCGGCAACTGTCGTAATGCAGCCGAAACCTTAAATAGGAATCTGGAATCTTGGCTGAATTCAGAAACATTTCGTCCTATTAAAGAACGACTCTTAGAAACATTAACCCCATCAGAACCCATTCGAGTAATTATTCAAACAGCCGACTTGGATTTACGCCGATTGCCTTGGCATCTTTGGCAAATATTCGATCGGTACGATCGCGCTGAAGTTGCTTTAAGTTCTCCTGATTATGAAAAAATCGCTAAAACTCACTTCTCAGCACACAAAAATATGAGAATTTTAGCGATATTAGGTGATAGTAAAGGAATCGATATTGAGGCCGATCGCAGGTATTTGGAAAGTTTACCGAGAGCAGAAATAACTTTTTTGCCCGAACCACAGCGCAAAGATATTAACGATCGTTTGTGGGAGCAAGATTGGGATATTCTCTTTTTTGCAGGTCACAGTAAAACGGAAAAAGAAAAGGGAATAATTTATATTAACTCAAGAGATAGTTTAACTATTGGAGATTTAAAGCAAGGCTTGAAAAAAACTATTGATAAGGGCTTGCAGTTGGCAATTTTTAACTCCTGCGATGGCTTGGGATTGGCGCGGGAATTGGAGGATTTGCACATCCCTCAAATTATTGTCATGCGCGAACAGATTCCTGACAATGTGGCACAAAAATTTTTGAAATATTTTTTAAGTGCTTTTTCCAGCGGGCAATCTTTATATTTAGCAGTGAGACAGGCACGGGAAAGGTTGTGCAGTGAGGGACTGGATGATGAAATCCCTGGTGCAACTTGGTTGCCGATTATCTGTCAGAATTTGGCTGCAACGCCTTTAACTTGGTTTAGCCATCAAAAGCAAAAAACGAAGAATTATCGGCTGCTTGTGGCTGCTTTTGTAATTTTGATTTCAGCCATAGGAACGATTGCTGTAGCGAAAAATTCTAGTTTATTCTCCAGATTTTTAACCGGGCAATCTTCTGAAATTGCTAAAAAATTTAAGAGTTATGAAAATCCAAGTTATGGATTTAGAATCAAATATCCCGAACGGTGGGATTTTCAAAAAATAGAAGATCCTTCTACTAAAGAAGTGGTTCAGTTTTTTCCAGTCAACGAACATAATTCTAGTATTGCATCTCAATTTAAAGTGATAGTTCGACTGGAATCTTTAAATAAAAATATGTCGTTAGATGAGTATAGGAACTCTGCTGAAAAGGAAATTAAACAGTTTTTACCAGAAGCACAAATTATTGACTTAAGTCAAATTATACTAGCAAAGCAGCAAGGTTATAAATTGGTTTATTCTGGCAAAAGTTCGCAAAATAATTTGCTCAAAAAAATGGAAGTAGTAACTCTATATAAAGGACAAGCTTATATAATTACGTATGAAGCAGAAATAGAAAAATATTCTGATTATTTGAAAACCGTTCAAGAAATGATTAATTCCTTTGAAATTATCGATGCTAACCAGTAAATGAAATTCATAACAGTTCTGGTATAACACCACTTCTCTACGATCGTGCAACACTCTTTTACCCCCCCTCTAACCCACCCTTGCAAAGGGGGGGATAAGAATACTGTTGCATTATTTTTTAAAATTGGTGTAAGCGAGGTAAACTCTCTGCCCAATTCCCAATGCCCAATTCCCAATGCCCAATGCCCAATTCCCAATGCCCAATGCCCAATTCCCAATTCCCAATTCCCAATTCCCAATTCCCAATGCCCAATTCCCAATGCCCAATTCCCAATTCCCATGCTATAAATAGAGTGGATTTTGTGAGGTTCGATTCCTCGGATCTAGCAGATGTTTCAGAACGGCATTAGCATCAGTTCCGGGTAAGAGAAAAATTAGTACATTACCCAAAGAACAAGGACTGTTTATCTCAGAAACAGCACAAAAAACTGGTCGAGTCCCAACAGTGCCAGTTTTGATATATCTTAAGTCCCCATTCTGATTAAACTGCTGGAATCTAGCTGATACTTCTTCACAGCGTTGTTCGCGGGATAATCCAGAAGCCAAATCGGCATTTTTCCAGATAATTAAAGTTATGTTACCTCTGGGAGTACGAACGATGGTTGCTGGTTTTCCCTCACTCATGCCGCAAAAGAATTCATTAGAATTCCTGGGGGATTCTGGAGTGGCGACAGAAACTAACTCGGTTGGTAAGGGAATAATTGCTGCTTGCCAATTCCTAAAAGTATTGCTGGGAATTCCCGCAATTAAATCCGTCCTTCCGGTTCTGACATCGGGTTGGGCTAATCCATTAATTCCTATGAGTCGCCCCCCTTCGTCGAGTATTGGTCCCCCACTCATTCCCGGCAAAATGATATTGAGATTGTAAACTAAAGCATAACCCTCTGTAGAGGCTGGTACGCGATCTAAAATCATTCCCTCAGCAGGAATAAACGGTCTAGAAGAGATGGCAACTCCTGGAGTCGCATAACCAACTACATAAATCTTCTGGCGTCGAGATACTCTATCGGAATCGCCTAATTGTGCGACTCTGTAAGTTTTGTTGCTACTAAATTGCACTACGGCTAAGTCTAATCCCGGCAGTTTTTGGATGTGGCGGTAGTTAACTACATAGCGATTACCATCAGCAGTTCGCAATTGATATTCACCATTTTTTTCGACTACGTGACTGTTGGTAATTACGTAGTAAATATTTCCTTGACGGCGCACAATTACGCCAGAACCTTTACTTATTGGATCGTCATCAGGCCCGTCAATCATTACTGTAATTTGCTCGGCTATAGTATTGACATCTTCCTGAGCTATTACCATCGAAGATTGAGGTTGCACGAAGAGATCGGCGAAGCTAAAGCAAGTGAATACAACTGAGCCAATTAATACTAATGCCAATCGATCGAACGATTTCATATTCCGATTCCCAAGCGGCGTGACTTACAATAAACCAGAAATATATTTTTCCCAATTAACTCCGGAAGATTGTACCACAAACAGCAGTAAGTTTTGGGCGATCGCAATTATCTTATCTAAAATTATAGAATGCACGGTCACAGCGGTTGCTTGCTGTTCGCATTTGCACTTTGCGGTATCATAGAACGCGGTACTAATTGGACAAAAGTTTCGATCGGCACTGCCCAACTTAAGCGAGCGATTTTCTGTTGTAAAGGCGGATTGGGTGTCGAGCCATCCTGATAGAAATCGGGAGCATCCCACAGCGGATTTGCGTGCAATCCATTGATTCCCACTAACTCGCCGCGTCGGTTTAGCAGAGGCCCTCCGCTCATACCTCGAGCGACTTGATTGGTATAACCAATTTGATAGCCTCCCTCTAAAGCTTTGTCTAGCATTAAGGAAAATTTGCCTGCAGTAAAGACAAAGCTACTCGACTTTTGCTGATTGACTTGGTATGCGGTACTTCCCTCCTGTTTTGGGCTTGGTAAAATAGGATGTGATGGAGTTATTTGAGAAGTCTCAACCGAAAATGCAAATCCAGCAGCAAAAACTTCATCTCCCACTTTTAGAGGAGAAGTATTGCCGAAGTTCGCTACAGCATAGTTATCAGGGCTGGTAAACTGCAATAAACCTAGGTCGTTACCATTAAAATTAATAGTTTTGAGTAACTTTGCTTGGTGAATTTGACCTTCTGGAGTCTGAATTTGATAGGGTGGATCGGCGGCTCTTAAAACATGAGCATTGGTTAAAACTTGATAGACCGATCCTTGTTTGTCAACTATAATTCCTGACCCTAATGTTTCCCCTGACAAAACTCTAACAGTAATCGATTTAGCAAGCTGATTTAACCGATCGATCGATAGTTTAGTTGTTTGTTGTTTAACTAATACGGTGGCATCAGGCGTTGATGCTGGCAGTGCGACCGACAAACCAACAAAATAGGCAATTAATATGAGTAAGTACCTCTTCATGTCGATCCCATTTACAAAATTGTCATGATTTTTTTTAAACATCTCCGGGGAAAATTATCGGTAAATAGATAGTCTTGGACGCACGGAATCTATCCGTAGCGTGCACAGTGCGCACCTTACTGCTATGGGTAGTTTTTTAAAATATGAGTTGTCAGTTCTGATAGAGTTCAGTAGCAACATATCGATCGCCTAATGTGTTTAACAAACAATTCAAAAAGTTTGCCATCTCTCGATCGCCCGTAATTTATCCAAAACTTAGGCAGGGTTTCTATAGTTTTAATAGCAGACAATACTAACACAATAGACTACCACAATGGGGGGTTTGTTCCACCGCCAGAACCCTCATAGCTAGTTATAGTTTTTAGAAAAGTTTCCATATTTACATACAGGACACCATCGACATAAAAAATATCTTCACTTCCACTCAGCCTCAAGGGTTTTCCAGCAGCGTGGCGGCGAAGATCTAAAAGTCGTTCTAGCACTTGGTTAGCATTAGATCGAGACGGAAGTGTAATTAAAACATTTTCATTCGGACAAGTACCGCCTCTAGAAGTTGCTACGCACAAGACAGGTTGACCGTTAACTGTTCCAGTACGGAGGTATTTGAGTAAGTGATTGTCAGCAAACTGTTGGAATCTATCGGAAACCTCCTGACATCGCTGTTGGGGAGTCAAGGGCGGAAAGTTATTAACCCAGAGAATGATGGGAATGTTTCCCCTCGGGGTTCTCACCAAAGTGGCTGGTAATTGCGTACTTCTATCCGTACCGCAGGTGTATGTTCTTGCTTGGGCGTAGCTAAATCGATCGATCGTAAGAGTCGCGCTAATGGACAGGGCGATCGCGCTTAATATTCGAGCAAATAGTTGGTATTTCACGATACTACCTTGGTTGAATCTCAGAATATTTATTGATTCTGGATTGCTATCATTTTCTTTAAAACTCTACTATACCAAACAATTGCAACAGAAAGCACCACAGGAAAGTATTTTTTTTCCATGGGCGATCGATCGGATTAATAATATAAGGAAATGCATCCTCTACCAACCCACTGCTTAAGCCGATCGCCCGCCGTATAATCTACCGATCTTAGCAGACTCCGACGGGCGATAAATTAATTTCAAACATTTTCCCGATCGAACTAACATCTTGCACCAATGTCAACCTGGAGTAATTTGTGGGGTTGTGGCGGGTTTATTTAACCTGTTTGCTATTCTTAATCGAGCCAAGGATGACAAATTATGCAGGCTAAATTATGAAATTGTCCGTAACACTAAAATCGCCCAGGGCCACCTGAATGCTAAAAGGTTCTCCCGTTTGTCCGCTGAATTCCAATTGAATCCAATTATCCGCACTTCGCGCTTGAGCTTCCAAGAAAACATCTCCCGATGCACCGTCAAATACAATTATTTTTATGCCCTCCGGCAGATAGGTTTGTTCGACAGACAGCGGGTACAATCTGATTAAAATGTCGGTTGTTGCTTCGCTTTTTTGGCAGTTGACGATCGCTCCAACAAGATAGCCTTGCAATGAGATTTCCCTTACCTTACTCGCGCTAAGTGTTGGCGATTCTGCATCAGCACTTCGGGAACGGGGCGCGCTGGCAAATCTAATTTTTAGATTTCCTTGTTGCTTGCTTAAAAATGATTCCAAACTCTGCCAGTTGTATCGATCGTTCCTGTCAGGATTTTGCAACCATTTATTTAAACTTATAATATTGCCGGTAGTTATGGGTGGAAGATCGATCGAGGGTTGGGAAATTTGCGGTGTTATGGAACTGCTTTTATTAGTTGAAGTTTCGGAATTCATCGATTCATCTAAGCCATCGGCACCCCAAATTTCATCTAACTTTTCTAGCAATTCTTCTGCTAAATCTTGCAACTCAATTTGCTGCGAATCATCAAACTCTTCTCGATCCACAACAGGCGGACCACCTCTGAAGGTAAAACCAGGTTTTGCCAGCACGTAACTAGCTAAAAACTCGCCCCCTACATACCTGCGATCGAACTTGTTATAGGTGCGATAAATGCGTTCCATTTCAGTAACAATTTCCGGCAGAGATTGTTCGCTCAATCTCTCTCTAACTTTAACAGCTACGGGATTATGACTTTGAAAAAAATCCAGCGCTGTTTCCAATCGGTGCAGGTGGTCTAAAAATGCTTCTAGCGGCTGAAAACTATCGCAAGAAATTTGTTCCATCATTTCTAAAGGGTTGATGGTTGAGTAAAATCCAAAGAGAGTTGCTTCTCTCGATGATTCATCTATTTCTACTGCAAGATAACCGATGCGATTTTCCCAAGTGTCAGCCGGAATATAACAGTTTTCATCTTTCGGTAACACGGGACGGCATTCTAGTTTCCCAATACCTGCTATTTCGATATCGGCGACATCCATCAAAGGCTGTATGGCTGGATTCAGACTGTCACAAGCTTCTAAATCGGTTTCAATTCCCAAACACTGACAGTAGCTATCCACTGCATAAACTGCCAAAGTATTTAGATAAATTTGTCTGGCTTTAGCTGGGTTTGCATATTGCTCTTGAAAAGTTTTTGCGAGTTTAAATGCTTTTGATGTCAGTGGTACTGCAAACATCGATCGACTGGTGTAAGTCATGGCTGTCTTCTCCTAATTTACTCTGCGGTGTTGTTAGTGTTTCTGCGGGTTCGCTTCGGGGACTTTGGCATCAGTTTAAAGTAACTAATACAGTCGAGATAAAAATAAATTAGTTCCCCGATTTTGACTTGTGATTGTCTGGCAAGAATTGTCCAAGATTGCACTCCCTCCGATCGCGCTTTAATTATTCCTTTGAAAGTGATTTGAGGGCGATCGGGCATTTTTCTTCTATTATACTTTCCTTCACAATCGGTAATAATTTGTGTGATAACAGGTTGTGGCAAAGCGAGTTGTGCTTCTAAATACTCTTTGAGAATCGGCTTGAAATAAGAGCAGGCACGGGTGTAAAAAGGACTGATAGTTGTTTGAGCGCTGACTCGATTTCCTAAGCGATCTTCAATTTCTTTGAGGCTAAGATTTTGAAATTTTAACAGAGCGATTTCTCGAAAGTTAACATCAGGAAAACCTCGAATATGCTTGCCCGCAAAAATGCCATCTGGATCTTCATAGATAATTCTAATCGCATCTGGAGACAGCTTTGAATCGGCTTTTGCTTGAATTCGATCGAATCGCGTTTTACTTGCCGTATCATCCTCTCGACGATCGGCAGCAGGCACATCTGGTGAAACTTCTCTTACTCGTTTGCGGATAATATCTATAAAACGAGATTTTACATAAAAAGCAAACCAGTTCCAAAATTTGAGAGGACGGTAAAGCTGCTGCACTCGATCGCAAAAAGTGTTCCATGATGCTGGTAAATCTACTGCTTCGCTTTGAATGTCACTGCAAAAATCTTGACAGATTTGAGCTAGAATTTGAGCTTTTTCAGGCGGATATGTTTTACTAACAATTCCGTCTTGCTTTTTGTTTCGCCTGCTTTGAAAACGAGTGCTAAATTTTGCTACTTGTTTGCCAAACTCCGAATAAACTTCAGGATTTTGCTGCATTTGCGAGCTTTGACAAAAACTCTGCCATTCTTGAAATAACTGAAAATCTACTCCTCTGCTATAAATATCAATTTTTTTCAGAATTTCTACTTGCACATCCCCTATAACGTCAGACCAATCTTCATCAAAATCACTTGCTAAAACTGCTCCATGCTTGTCGCGACACCATTTTTTTAGACCAGCCAATCTGTGTTTTGCCTCCTCATCTGTAGACCTTGACTTGCGACATGGTAAATTTGATTTAGGAAACATAATGTCCCATAATTCCTGTATAAGTTTGCGCCTTCTTGGATCGGTATTTTTGGGGTATGATTGAGCTTGAGATACAAGCTCTTGGAGGCGGCGATCGAGTTCGTCCATGAGCGATTTGGTTCAACGAAAAAAAGGATGCCCTCAATTATACCAAGAGAACATCCCCCACCCACTCCAATCCCCATTCTCTTATGCCGCGTCGCCTAAATCGCCTCCCAATTCCTCATCCCCTTCAAGGAAGGCGTTTTCGAGTTTGGCTTTCTCCTTGCAGCATTCAAAAAATCGCTGTTCGATCGCCCGATCGCGCTCTAATTCCAACTCTTTTTTGCCATCGCGAATCGTGCTAATATAGCTCCTGCTAAAATAGCATCGATCGTCAATTATTTCTGTATGTTTTTGCCTGCGACTTGTTGGATCGCTGCCTTTTAAGTGCGGTAAAACAGTTCATCTAATTCATTAACAGCAGATTGTCCTTGCTGGGATATCTGCTGCACTTGATATGAATTCATAGTTTTTCCTTTGATTTTGCTTGCAATGTTTTATCGTATAATTTGTCAGAAGTTATGCAAATTGTTGAGCAAGTTACTTGTAATTTATCCCAAATCCGGGTTGCTTACCCCCTTTAGAAAATAGCGAACTAATTTCTCCCCCTCCCCCCCCTCTTCAACGATAAAGGGGATGAATAACCCGGATTTTGGATTACCTATTACCAAAAAATTGGGTTGAAAGCCCCGTCGTAGAACGACGGCTTTTCCACGCCTGCGTGCTAAAATAGATGCCGTCCGATATAACGACCCAACTATGCTGGTATTCGAGGCCAAACTTGAGGGATTGAAACAGCAGTACGATAAGCTTGATGAAGCAATTCGTACTGCTCGTTTCATCCGCAATTCTTGTCTGAGATACTGGATGGATAATCGAAACATCGGACGATACGATCTGAGTGCATATTGTGCTGTTTTGGTAACTGAATTTGTTTGGGTATCCAAACTTAACTCTCAAGCCAGACAAGCTAGTTCTGAAAGAGCCTGGAGCGCAATTGCTAGATTCTTCGATCGTTGCAGAAAAAAACAGCCAGGAAAAAAAGGTTATCCAAAATTCAAGAAAGAACAAACCCACGGTTCTGTTGAGTACAAGACCACGGGTTGGAAACTTTCTGATTGTCGCAGATACATTACTTTCACCGATGGTTTTGGTGCGGGTACTTTCCTGATGTGGGGAACTCGCGATTTGCATTTTTATCAATTGAAACAAATTAAGCGAGTGAGAGTAGTGCGTCGCGCTGACGGCTACTACGTACAGTTTTGTATCGACGCCGAGCGACAAGAAACCAGAAAGCCAACAGGCAAAACCATCGGTCTGGATGTGGGATTGACTCATTTCTCTACCGATAGCGACGGGCAAACGGTTGAGAATCCCAGACATCTGAGAACAAGTGAAAAATCTCTCAAACGGCTGGCTCGTCGTCTATCTAAAACCAAAAAAGGCTCGAAAAACCGAGCTAAATTGAGAAAGAAACTGGCAAGAAAGCACCTCAAAGTAAGCCGGCAGCGTAAAGATTTTGCCGTGAAATTGGCAAGATGCGTAATTCAGTCTAACGACTTGGTAGCCTATGAGGATTTGAAGGTGCGTAACACGATCAAAAACCGACATCTGGCTAAATCGATATCTGATGCAGCTTGGACGACTTTTCGTCAATGGATTGAGT
>JBOFTL010001003.1:0-5230 GCA_051652045.1 Microcoleus sp.
TAGGTATCGGCGGAGCCTATTCAGACTTCTGTGTTTGATTGTTCGATCGCTACTTTGAATTAATCAATTTCGATCGTAATTTCAACATCTCTTTACCAATACACTGCGCGATTCAGGCGTTGCCTGCGAACTAGAGCCGATGAGGACAAATACTCTAATTCCAATTTGTTTATCCAAGTTTTTTTTGTTACTTGGCTTTGCCCTTCATGTTTTTAAATTAACACAGCTCGATCCCCGATCGCTACCTTCTTTACTAAACTTGACACTTTTTGACTAGCTGAAATACTTTCCCAATGGATTATTAATAATTTTTAAAATCAAACAGACACGCAGCGTGCGTTATAGGAGTCTTCCGAATGCGGACTGAAGTCCTCACTACGAACTATCTTGATGCCGGAAATTGACCGGACACCACATCAATCTTTAAAAACTGCGCCCTCAACTGTCAACTCCTAAGAAACTCGACGGGGGGAGGGGGAGAGGGGGGGATGGGGAGAAAGAGTTTCTTTCTTCCATAACGGGTGCGCAGCCTCCGTGGGACGCTCTTCAGCGCAACAAAACTTCCCAAGTAGCCGGGCCGACAATGCCGTCGGCGGGCAATTGATACTGCCGCTGAGCCGCCTTGACAGCAACTTGAGTTTGGCGGCCGAAAACGCCGTCTGCACTGCTTTGCAAGAATCCTTTAGCCCGCAGCTTTTCTTGCAAATTTCTGACTGCATCTCCCCGCATTCCCCTTCTTAAAATCGGAAAACTGGCTTGGGGTGTTTGTTGCTGTGCAGGAGAAGTATCGGCAGGTGCGGGAGTGGTTTCGATCGCACTTGTTGAAGTTTCCGGAAACAGGCGATTCCAAGTATCTTGACCTACTATGCCGTCGGCGCTAGTACCCGCAGCTTTCTGGAACTCTGAAACTGCTTTAGCAGTACCTTCGGAAAAAATCCCGTCTACCTCGCCATTGTAGAATCCCAGCAATTTCAGAGCAGCCTGGAGTTCGGTAACTTGGGGGCCGCGACTGCCCACTTTGAGGGCGGGACGGGCGATCGGACTTGTTTGCGCGATCGAGCTGCTGTCGGTATCCTGTGAAGGGGGTTGTTGACCCGCAGCAGGGACGGGGACGATCGAACTCATTGCCAACAAACCGCACAAACTCCAGCCTAGGAGGAAACTCGGAACTTCGCGGGCATCATTCCTACTTGCTGTCAGGTTTTGGGACATCGGGAACTCAAGCTGTGAAAAACTGTAGGCGATTCTACATCAAATGTGGAAAAATTTTGAGAATTACCTCAAAAAATTTATTTGTTTTTTAAATTTTCGCAGAGCAATAGAAATATATGCGTAAGTCCTAGTAAGGTGCGCAGTGCGCACCCTACAAATAGATGCTATGCGTAAGTCCTGGCAATCGATCGAAAATGAGATATAGTTTGACAAATCTAGCAAACAGCAGCTAGATCCAATTCTGAAATTGCCGCTTCCGGTCCCACTAGCGAAACATACGGTTCGATGAAGTATTTTCGAGCAGCTTCCTTAGCTTCAAAAGCTGTTACTGCTGCAATTTCTTCTTGAAACTCTCGATCGAACTCTATTCCCAATCCCAAGATTTCGTACCAGCCTAAAACTTGAGCGATTTGTGAATTAGTTTGTTTTCCTAAAGCATATTGACCGAGCATTTTATTCTTGCAAGCTTGCAGTTCGTCTTCATCTAGTTGAATGCTAGCAAGTCGATCGACCTCTGTACGCAATCCTTCAAAAGCAGTTACCGTATTCTCCGGTGCCGTACCCATGTAGGTAACAAACTGCGCTTTATCCAATCGAGTTGCGTATAGTGCAGAAACATCGTAAGCCAAGCCCCGCTTTTCCCGCAATTCCACAAACAACCGACTCGATAAACCATTTCCCAGATACGTATTGAGCAATTTCATGGCTGCGTAATCCGGCTGTTTTACCGCCGGTGCGAGGTAGCCCAACATAATCACTGATTGCTGGGTTTCTTGCGGTGTTCGGGCCGATCGCGGTTGGGATGCTATGGGGGGTACGCTTAATGTTGGCAGCGGTGTCGCGGGCGCTTTCCAGTCACCAAACACGCGCTCGATCTCCTCGATAGCTGCTGCCACTCCGATCCTCCCGGCTACGGAAATAACTACGTTATCGGGGCGGAAATAAGTTTTGTGAAACTGTTCGAGTTCAGTTTTTGTAAGCTGCGACATGGTAGCTTCCGTCCCCAGGGGAGAGAAAGCGTAGGGATGTTCTCCATACATCGCATGGCGCAGTTGCTCGAAAGCAATAGCAAAGGGCTGTTCTTGCTGCGATCGAATTGCGGATATAGCAATCCGGCGTTCGAGTTCGACTTCAGATTCTGGGAAGGTGGGGGATCTGAGCAATTCCCCTGCCAACTCTAAAATCTCGGCAAAATCCGCTGAAACTGTTTTTAAACTTACTAAGAAATAGTCGGTGGTAGTGTCTGCACTCAACCTTGCTCCTACCGATTCTACACGCTCGGCAATTTCTAACGAAGACAGCCGATCTGTTCCTTTAGTAATTACCGCCGACAGCAAGTGGCACAATCCTGATTGTTCCGGTTGCACCCAGCGACTGCCGGCCCGGAGAAATATTCTAGCTGCAATAATATCTGCTGCCGGATTTTCTGATGCCAAGACAACAATACCGTTGTCTAAAACTGTGCGGTGGATTTCATTTTTCATTATTTATTGTTACCAACTTTCTTCATTAGTTCTAGATCGGTTTTAACACTACGGCTGCGTAGCGCTGGGGAGAAAGATACTGTCGGGCTAAGCGCTGCAAGTCTGATGGCTGGAATGAGTTAATTTTGCTGGGATAAGCAAGTCCTAATTCAGCACTGGCGATCGTATTGTAGTATCCGTAAAGACCTGCTAGTTGTGCCGGAGTTTCGAGCGAAAAAGCAAAATCGTTGCACAGCAAGCGCTGGGCGCGGCGCAATTCAGCTTCGTCAATCGGTTCGGACTGCAATTCCCACAGCAAATCAGTAATTCGAGCTTCTACTTCTGAAACGTGCTGCGGTTCCAAGACAGCACTGATAGTAAACAAACTCGATTCCCGCTGCAGCGAAAAAGAGCTGCCGATCGCCTCTACTAATTGTAATTCTTCTCGCAGTTGCCTGACCAAGCGCGAAGTCCGTCCATCTGCTAGCAATACCGACAGCAAATCCAGCCCGCAAGCACTGGGTAAATGTTCTACTCCAGGGCCGATCCAGCCCATCAGCAGCCTTGCTTGTTCCAATCTCGGGAGGTGGAGTTCCTGGCGGCGAATTTCTACCAGCGGCGGCTCAGCTTCTGCTTCCGATTTGATACAATCTCCCCTGTCACAAAACCGATCGAAAGCTTTACTCGCTATGTCCATTGCCTGTGCTTCGCCAATTCCGCCGACAATTACCACCGTCATATTTTCCGGCTGATAGTGCGATCGGTGGAAGTTGCGCATTTCGTGGGGCGAGTGGGACACCAGCAATTCTTCGGTTCCCAATACCGATCGCCTGTAGGGATGTCGCTCGTAGACTGTTTCCATCAAGGCCTGAAAAGCAATCCAGTCTGGATTATCCTGAGCTTGGCGGATTTCTTCGAGTACCACATCTCGCTCGCGATCGAATTCTCCTTCGGGAATCGCAGCCCGCAACAGCAATTCGGCTAGAGGCTGTGCGGTTTCTGCTAAATAGTCAGCGGCTGAGGTAATAAAAAAATGCGCGTAATCGTGACTGGTAGCTGCGTTGGCAATACCGCCGCGATTTTCTACTATGCAATCGAATTCTCCAGGGGCGATCGAATCAGTCCCTTTAAATATCATGTGTTCTAGAAAGTGAGCCATTCCCGACCACGAATCAGGCTCTAGCGTTGCGCCAGCCTTTACCCACACGTCGAGCGCGACTACAGGTGTAGCCGGAATCTGCTGGTGAATGACTGTTAACCCGTTGTTGAGCTTCCAGAGATTGGCTGGGAACTCTATAGCTGTTAGGAGTTGAGACAAGCTACTTATTCTTAAACTTTAGTTAATTTCGATTTCAACTATAGTAACGCTTTAGAGCTCATCGATCGGGGTAAGCTGATACTATTTTGGATTTTCGATTTTGGATTTTCGAGTTCTGATGGAGTCTGGGTTTGCAGCTTGGCTCTATCCAGTTGCCTTATTTGCGATACGCGCTACCGACACTCAGCCGTTTCCAATGAAAAACCTCACCCTCAACTCTCAACTTTCAACTCTCAACTGTTTATTACCATTTTTAGTTTAAAACGTCAATAGCTTTTCCGAGAGATTGAGGGATCGGTCGCGAGAAAGAGGATGTTATCTGAGTATTTCAATACATTAAAAGATGTCAGAACACGAAACACCTTAAGAGGAGAAACGACAGATGGTAGCTACTCTTGAAGATACCAAACGCCAAGCGATCGGGATGAAATTAGCAGACATGAAAGCGCTGCAAAATTTGCTGATCGCCAACGAGCAATTGTTCATCAACTCCTGCAACGATTCCGAACTGCGCGATCGCTTCCGAGATATGCTTGAGGACGATCGGAAAAACATGGGCGTATTGGATACCGTCATCGTACAATACGGCGTTCAAGCCGAGCCCAAAGAAACAACCACAAAAATGGTTGCAGAAGTTCAGAAACTCATGCAAGGTTCTGAACTGACGATGTTTGAAAAAGTCGGTCAGCACGAACTGCTCAAACACAAACAAACAATGGCAGGCTTGTTAGTTCACAAAGCCGCTCAAGTAGTTGGCGCTGACATCGAAGCAGCGATTACTCCCCTCAATACAGTTAACTTTGAAAATCGCGCTCACCAAGAACAACTCAAAGGAATTCTGGAAATTTTAGGAGTGCGCGAACTCACCGGAAAAGACCCCGACCAAGGCGTTTGGGCTCGCGTACAAGATGCGATGGCTGCGATGAGCGGCATCATCGGCGGTGCAGTTACCCGCACCAAAGATGATATGAACATCACCGAAATTATCTCGATGGATCACCGGAAAGTCGATACCCTATTTATGGAAATCGAAAAAACCGACGATCCGCAAAAACTGCAAGAATTTTTCGGTCAACTTTACAAAGACTTGAGCGTTCACGCTGAAGCAGAAGAAGAAGTTGTCTACCCGGCAATTCGCAGCTATTACAGCAACACTCAAGAACTGTACGACGAGCAAGCCCAAATGAAGCAAATGCTCTCTCAAATTAAGGCGCTGAACCCCAGTATGTCTAATTTT
>JBOFTL010001004.1:0-7774 GCA_051652045.1 Microcoleus sp.
AATTTAATTCGATGCAAATCGGTAAAATAGCTGGTTTGTGCGGAGTTAAATTCTGCAATTCTTTAGCTAGCTGTACTTGTTCTATTATCATTTCGCTAGCAGCAGATTCAGAGTCGATCGGCAGCAGTAAATAATCGCAATTTTTTAAATACGAGCCATCTTTGCTATTTTTGTTAACTAAAAATACTTCGTGGCTGGCGGCAGTTAAAGCTTGGTGTAATTGCTGAAACAGGGGGAGGTTTGGAGTGGATTGGGCGATCGCAATTTTTGCAGATTTTGGCAACACATCATCGGGCGGAGATTGGGATTCAAAATCGGCTATATCGCGCCATTCCTGCCCCAATCCGCGACAAATTTCGATGAAGTTGGCATAATCCACAGGTTTGCCATTCAGGAAGTGACTGACAGTAGATTGGGCTATCCCTAAATCCTCAGCGAGGATTTTCTGACTGGGAAAGCCGTTGCGGAGAAGACAGGATTTAACTGCGGGAATGCACTGGAGACGCAGCCTGAGCGATCGCGGCATTGTTTATAACGATCGAAACACTGAAACCATCATAAATGTTAATCGTCCAAAAGTCGATGAAAAGTCGATGAATTTTCAAATAACTCACTCACGAACTCAAATAGCCGCCTGATTAGATTGGAAATAACAAGGTTGAATCGCATCAAAACGAGGTAAAAGCATTGTGGATTCTATCTTAATTTGGTCGCTGGCGTCAGCCACTAATCGATCGACTTTCGCATTCACACCGCCGATATTGTGGTTGATTATCGGAATTGTGTTGAGTGCGATCGAGCTGTTAATCATCAAAACTCAGCCGCAAAGATATAGATTTTATCTGCTGATGATGGGGGTTGCTGCTTTAATTTCAGCTTTTGTTTTGTGGAGAGGCTCGATCGCATTTCAGTTTGATTGGGCGAAGGTGATGTATGAAGATTTCGACTGGCAGATATTTTACTGGATGGGAATCGCTCTCGCCTTGAGTATCTGGATCAGACCAGTTTTAATTATTCGCAAAAAGTTCGAGATTCCTGAAGCAACCGAAGCGACAACTATCTCGGAAATTTTATCGGGAGAAGTTGGAATGGTGATCTATGAAGGTGTTTCGTGGAAAGCCCGCAATGAGGATTCCCAGGGAATTGCAGCCCAACAAAAAGTTTACGTTTTGCGCCGCGAAGGAAACACGCTGATCGTGATACCTGACAGATTAATTCGCATTAAAGGTTAACTTCTGAATCGGCGATTGAAATCGCGTCTATACGAACAAAGATGACTCGGCGATTGAAATCGCGTCTACACGAACCCCAGGACGCCTTCGCGGACTAAGAAATAAAGGAAGTATTTAACTTGGTTGTATAAACCTTTGCAGCCACCTCAGTTCATCTTTCAACTGTTGAAATTGACCTCGCTGTCAACTGTCAACTGTCAATTGTCAATTGTTTAATAGGAGATTCACTATGTCTGAATATTTGTTGATGGTGTTTTTGGCAATTACCGGAGTATCCTTAGGTAGCAGCATGAAAATCGTCCGTCAAGGAGACGAAGCTTTAGTAGAAGTTTTCGGAAAGTACGATCGCAAAAAACTGGAACCTGGTTTGACATTTCTGGTTCCCTTTGTCGAAAAAGTCGCCTATACACAAACTCTGCGCGAGCAAATTTTATACCTCGCACCGCAACAATGTAAAACTCGCGATCGGGTTGCCATCACTGTTGATTTTATCGTGTACTGGCGAATCATTAACTTAGAAAAAGCTTGCTACAAGGTGGAAAATCTCAAGGAAGCCATGTTCAATATGCTGATTCTGGCAATTCGGACTGAAATCGGTAAATTAGCTGTGGAGGAACTTTACGACGCTC
Source organism: Microcoleus sp. (assembly GCA_051652045.1). Classification (GTDB taxonomy): domain Bacteria; phylum Cyanobacteriota; class Cyanobacteriia; order Cyanobacteriales; family Microcoleaceae; genus Microcoleus. The sequence continues at coordinate 1,862 of JBOFTL010001004.1, forward strand.
GCCATCAAATAAATAATGCTTTAGTGAAGGAGTTGGATACAATCACTGAGCCTTGGGGAGTAAAGTTTACGAGAGTTGAATTGCGCGATTTTGCGATCGGCAATCAAGTGATTCAGCCGACAGCGATCGATTCAAAAGAGGCAAAAAAACTGCGAGCTTAGATTTTTCTTCATCACCATTTTTCTAGTTATTCTCGTTACCAGGCTCTGCCTGGTAACGCAGATCCAGAGGCTCTGCCTCGCTGAATTCGATCGACATTTTCAGCATCAAAGTTCTGACTGCAAATAGAAATCAAACAATAATACCATGAGTCAACAAAAGTCTAAGTTTAATAGCATTTTACTCCATGTTTCTAAGGTTTGTGGATGCTTATTGCTTGTGTACATTATTGGATTCATAGGCGTGTATACCCTGTTTGTGGCACCATTATTTTTTTCTTTTGGCTTTAAGGATAAGCAAGTTGAGATATTGATCGGAACATCTACGAGTTGGCTAATAAAGGTTAAGCAAGGGGAAGGCAAACAGTATGTTGGTTCAATGAACAGAGCTCAGCAAGCTTATTTTTACGAAAACAATGCTTTAGCCACTTCTGTTGATGCTTTAGGACTTGGCATTAAAACAGAAACAAAAAATTACAAATATTCAACTCGTGCCACTCAAACAGCAGCATTTAGTTATGCTTTTTCCAAGGACAAGACTCTTAAAGATTATGTCGGCGGTGTCTTTATTACTAAAGAAGATGCAAGTGGCGCTCCAGGTACTATATCCATACTTTGCAAAATAGACGATCGCCCTTGGTTTAGATTTAAACCAGCAGATGAGCCAGCGGAACCAATTTATAAAAATGGTGAGGTTATTTGCGGTAAAGGCACAACAGAATTGACCAGATAATCTAACTAAGCAACTCTCAAGCATTGCCTCCAATAATCGCAAAACTCTATAATTGAGTTATATTTGGATTGCGACAAGATGAGCCTAGAAGAAATATGTCGCTAACATCGATGAAAAAACTAACTCCCGAGCAAGAAGCTTTGATTCCTGTTTATCGCGACAAGTGGCGGAAAATCGCCCTTTCAACAGAGCGGATCGATCGCGCCAAAGCCGAATCAGCCATCAAAGCAGCTTACATTGCCAATGGTAAACCAGAGCCTGAAGTTGAGTTTTATAGTAGTCCTTGTGTAGTTTGGAAAAGTCTTTGGTGCTACTGGCAACACTATTATGGTAATAGACTCCGAGAGATCGCAGGACTCCCGTTAACAGAAATACCTGAGAATCAACTGGAAAACTACGAACTAGGGAAGCAGTTGTTTAAGTTGAACCAACGACCAGACCAACTGTACTTCGATTTATTTCAATCACTTAAACCACTAGAATCAGTTAAAAACCCACTAGAAAGTCATTTTGAAAATTTAGTACCGCGCTCTCTGATAGAACAACTCGATCGACAATCCCAATCAGCCAGAAGAGATTATGAGTATACTTGTGGCGGTGTTAGTTTTTTCGTTGTTATGGATGGTTGGAAAGAGATAATAGTGGGTGAAAAATTTTGTCTCTGGACTCGACCTGAAGTATTGGCTGGTGAAGCAGCTTTGCTGGATTTTTGCTTTTCTGTTTTAAATTATCCTTACGATCGAGAAAAATGGGAAATATTGCAAGAACTGATCGTGAGTTGCGGCTGGATTTATGCTTATGAAAAAACTTGTCTTGTTTGCGATCGCCCCATCAAACTCTCTTTTGACAATCAAGATCGCCTCCACGCAGAAGGAAAACCCGCCATCCAGTTTGCTGATGGATGGGGATTCTATTCGCATCACGGCATAACATTACCTGAAAAATACGGGGCAGTTCCCCCCAAAGAGTGGCAATCTCAATGGGTTTTACAAGAACACAACTCGGAATTTCGTCGAATGTTAATCCAGGGGATTGGCTATGTACGTATATGCGAAGAATTGCAAGCTACTGAATTAGATTCATGGGCAGAATACACTCTGTTAAAAATAGAAGAAGTAATTGATGATAGCGAGAGACAGCCATTTTATTTGCTAAAAATGAATTGTCCTAGCACGGGATTCATTCATGCCATGTGGGTGCCACTCAATATGCGATCGGCGAGGGAAGCGATTCGCTGGGTTAATTGGGGAATTGACCCACAGGAATTTTCAGTGCAAACCTGATTTAGTAATACCGATATTGTTTGTAAGTCCGACAGTCCGACAGGGAATTAATTCCCTGTCTCATAGCGAAAGTCCTCTAAAAGAGGACTGAAGAGCCAATTAAATTAACCTCTTAATCCTCAATTTTAAATCTCAGATATCCAATCTCAAATCAATAATTCCCAATCTAAAATCTTAAATCTTAAACCTTAAATCTATAGTCGGTTTCTTTCAACCGACTTTCGCTATGAGGCAGGGGTTTAAACCCCTGCCGGACTGCCGGACTGACGAACTACCGGACTGCCGGAATGCCGGACTGACGAACTGCCGGAATGCGGTTTTGACCTTAAATTGACTGCTACCCTCCCAAGTCGATAAAAAGTCGATGAAAAGTCGATGAATTCTCAAATAACTCACTCACGAACTCAAATAGCGACCTGATTAGATGAGACATAACAAGGTTGAATCGCATCAAAACGAGGTAAAAACATTATGGATTCTATTTTAACTTTCCTGGTGGCATTAGCTACCGATCGAACGCTTTTTACATTAACACCGCCGTTATTTTGGTTGATAGCCGGAATTGTGTTAAGTGCGATCGATCTATTAATCCTCAAAACTCTGCCCCGAAGATACAGATTTTATTTGCTGATGATGGGGGTTGCTGCTTTAATTTGCTCTTCTGCTTTGTGGATAGGCTCGATCGTATTTCATTTTAATTGGGCATATGTCATGTATGCAGCTTTTGACTGGCATATATCCTACTGGATGGTAATTTCTCTCGCCCTCAACACCTGGATTAGACCGCTTTTAATCGTGCGCAAAAAGTTTGTGATTCCCGCAGCAACCGCAGCCACAACTATTTCTGAAATTTTACCTGGAGAAACTGGAATGGTGATGTATGAAGGTGCTCCTTGGAAAGCCCGAAATGAAGACGATCGAGGAATTGCACCCAAACAAAAAGTTTATGTTTTGCACCGCGAAGGAAATACGTTGATTGTGATACCTGACAGATTAATTCACATTAACGGTTAACTTCTGACTCGGCGAAACTCGGCGATTGAAATCGCTTCTTGTCGAACAAAGTCCGCCTTCGCGGACTAAGAAATCACGATCGCACGGCGATTGAAATCGCTTCTTGTCGAACAAAGTCCGCCTTCGCGGACTAAGAAATCACGATCGACTGTCAACTATCAACTGTCAACTGTCAATTGTTTAGGAGATTCATTATGTATCAGTATTTTTTGATGGCGTTGTTTGCGATCGCCGGAGTATCTTTAGGTAGCAGTATCAAAGTCGTCCGTCAAGGAGACGAGGCTTTAGTAGAAATTTTCGGAATTTACGATCGCAAAAAACTCGAACCTGGCATCACATTTCTAATTCCCTTTGTCGAAAGAGTCGCCTATCAAGAAACTCTGCGCGAGCAAGTTTTACACCTACCGCCACAACAATGCAAAACTTGCGATCGGGTTTCCGTCACAGTTGATTTTATCGTACACTGGCGAATTATTGACTTAGAAAAAGCTTGCTACAAAGTGCAGAATCTCAAGGAATCTCTGTTCAATATACTGATTCTGGCAATTGGAACTCACATCGCTCAATTAACCCTAGAACAATTGTACGTCGATCGCCCTCAAATAAATACTGCTTTAGTCGAGGATTTAGATACAATAGCCGATCCTTGGGGAGTGAAGTTTACCAAAGTGGAATTGCGGAACTTTGCGATCGACAGTAAATTAATTAAGCCGATCGCTATCGATTTGAAAGAGATCCAAAATCTGCAAGCTTAGATATTTTTTGACAACCTTTTTTCCCATTGTTCTCGTTACCTGTAATTCTCATTACCAGGCAGATTCAGGTAACACAGATCCGGAGGATCGCTGAATTCGATCGACATTCTCAACACCAAAGTTTTGATTGTAAATAGAAAGGAAACAATACCATGCGCCAACAAAATTATCAGCTAAATAATACTTTAGCTAAAGGTTTCAGGTGTTTATTGTTTTTAATGTTCATTGGATTAATTGGCCAGATCGCCCTGCCATCTTATCTGAATAGAACATCTCAGCCTAAACACTCAAAAACAGTACAGTATGTTGGTTCAATAAATCCCGATCGAGGGTTCGATTCAGAGGGCGATCGAGATGCAATTAATGTTTCTGGATGCTTGGTGTTTTTAACAGTTATGACAGCAAAAGAATTGTGGCAAAAGGGCGATCGAGATGAAATATAGATCGAGTAATACTTTGCGAAACGGGAGAGACGTAAGGTGCGCACTGCGCACCCTACATATAGATTGCCTGCGTAATTCATGTGAATTTAACAGACTTTTTAAGGACTAAAGTCCTTACTAAAAACAAAGAGGAGACAATACCATGAGTCAAGAAAATTCTAAGCCAGCTAATGGTTGCGGATGTTTAGTGCTTTTAATGTTCATTGGAGTATTGATCGCGATCGCTCTACCATCTTATATGAGTACGGTAAATAAGTCTAAGCAATCGCAAGCCAAACAGTATGTTAGTTTAATGAACAGATCTCAGCAAGCTGAATTTGCAGAAAACGGTGCTTTTAGCGATTATATTCCTGATTTAGAGCTTAGCATTAAAACTGGAACAAACGGAACAAAATGGTACAATTATTCAACTCTGGCTACAAAGCAAGCTGCTTTTAATTATGGAGTATCCAAGCAAGAAGAAGTTAAAAGTTATGTTGGTGCTGTCTTTCTAGTTCCTGCCAAAAAAGTCGATCGCAAAGCTGCTAAAGATCGAATGACAACAACATCCATCTTGTGCGAAACGGACGATCGCAGTACAATTAAAACAGCGGAACCAATTTATCAAAATGGCAAAGTTATTTGCGGTAAAGGAACAACAGAAGTACCAAGATAATCTAATTCAGGCAAAATCATGACAGTCGATTACCAATATCAAATCGGCGGCAGTCTCCCGCAAGATGCGCCTACTTATGTAGTGCGACAAGCTGACTCGGAACTTTATCAAGCCCTGAAAGCGGGAGAGTTTTGTTACGTACTCAATTCCCGACAAATGGGCAAATCCAGTTTGCTGGTGCGTACCGTACAAAAGCTCTCGGCTGACGGCATTGCTTGTGCTACGATCGACCTTTCAGATATTGGCAATCAGCAAGTTTCCCTCGATAAATGGTACGGCGGCGTCGCTTACAAACTTTTGTGCAATTTCAACTTGTTTGATGCCGTCGAGTTTGTGACTTGGTGGCGGGAGAGAGAATTGATGTCGCCAGTCCAAAGGTTAGGAGAGTTAATCGAAGAATTACTGCTGGTCAAAATCACTCAAAATATTGTCATTTTTATTGATGAAATTGATAGCATTCTCAGTTTCAAAGAATCGCTAGATGATTTCTTTGCTTTAATTAGATCCTGTTATAACAAACGCGCCTGCAAACCCGAATACCAGCGGCTTACATTTGCTTTGTTGGGAGTAGCTACGCCGTCGGATTTAATTAGCGATGCAACTCGCACGCCATTTAATATCGGTCGCGCGATCGAACTGAGAGGTTTTCAATTACATGAATCTTTGCCTTTAGTCAAGGGTTTTGAGGGGAAATTTGACAATCCTCAAGAAATTTTACAAGAGATTTTAGAGTGGACTGGCGGGCAGCCGTTTTTGACTCAAAAGTTGTGTAAATTAATAGTTCAAGCGAAGGAAGAAGGTTCGGCAGCGGATTTTGTAGCGGATGTAGCGGATGGGAAAAGGACTAAAGTTATCACTACGAAACGATTGTC
>JBOFTL010001005.1:0-3237 GCA_051652045.1 Microcoleus sp.
TAAAATTTCATCTGCTTTCAAGACAGCCATAGCATATTCAACACCTTGAGAATCGGCAAACTCTACTAAATACTGACATTCCTTTCCCGTATCGTACACTTCAACAATAGTTCCCACAAGTCCTGCTGGCAAACTAGAAATAGATGCGTATTCTGGTTCTACTAGCGTTAGTCGCGCTTTGGAAATTGGTTTAAGAAGCGCCACTAAATCCAAAAGTTTAAAGGTGTTATTCACGAGATATAATAAAGCTGAAATTACATCCATTACCCGCGATCGAAACTGTTCGTAGTGAGGACTTTATACCAAATCCAGGTTTCCTACCCCTTTATAAATTCTTTGTTTGGAAGCAAGATCGTTGTGATTGCTTCGCTTCGCTCGCAATGACAATAACAGCGGTATCAAACTCTGATTTGGTATTAGTTCTCTCAATCTGCGGACTGAAGTCCACACTACGAACCTAGATTAAGCACCGCTCATCTCTTTTTGCAACTCCAAATACCGATACAAATATTCCGATATGATCCCGTGCAAAAACAAATCGCGCGCTGCATTAAACGGACTGTTTGGCGCCAGCGGGTGGCGGTTGATAATTACGTGATTCCAGTCGTAACTGCCGATAATTTCGCTAACGTAAATGCCGAAATTTTCATCTAACTGCAACGACAAAACCGCCCGCGCGAATTCGTCACTCGTCAAACACAAGGAATAAAACACTTTAAAAAGTTCGATCGCGGATTCTAAATCCAAAATTCTCAGCCACCGACGCTTTTTAAAATCAATTTCCACTTCTACGGGCTGAATGCTGCGATAATTAACTCCCCGTGCTTTTACTTCCTTCAACCAGTTAGGATTTGCGCGCATTGCTTGATTGTAATCCCACACAAAATTATACAGGATTAAGTCATGTTCGAGAAACGCATTGTCAGCTAAATCGCTAACTGTACGCGGGTAAAGCTGAGATCTTTCAATCTGCGGATCGGGGCCGTTGTCAATTAAAAAGTTGACAATATTCGAGCCGATGCAAATATGGCGCACAATTAAATAACAAGCTTCCGGCGAGACAAAATTTTTGAGGAAAAATGCTGCCGATTTGTGCATTAAAGTGTAAGCGCGAAATTGAAAAGGCAGCAGGCGCTTAACCGTCATAATTAACGCCAGCAAAACATTGGCAATAATTTTAATTGGAATCAGCAAATAACTGCGAGTCCAGTTTTGCAAATCCTGGATCGTGTAAGATTTTGCTACCAAATCTACCGGAATCGATCGATCGCAAAACAACACGTCCCAAACATTCGGATCTTGACGGTTGTACGGTTTTGGAGTATAAGGAAGTTGGCGATCGTCCGCAACTTTTTTGATATCTTGTTTTTGCAAACTTTGCATTAGCGAATTTCCTCCAATTGCAGCAGGTATAAACGGGCGGTAACGCTAGCGGTTTTGACAATCCGGCGGGCGATATCTTCTGTCATCCACTCGGCATTAATTAAATTTTCCAGTTTGTCCAAGTGCGACTCATCATTCGCTCCGTGATAAGCTAAAAACGATACTTGTTCGTCTTGCAATCCCAGAGTTTCTTGAATTTGTTGCGCCCATTTTCCAGCCAGCCGATTGCCCAATCCTTCGATAATAAACATACTGCCAATTAAATCAACGGGATTTTCTCGCGAGGCTTGGTGGAAGATAAAAGCTGATAAAGCTTCGCTACCGATATTCTTGTCAAATTCCACAATTTTTGACAATTCGCCGCCTACAGAAACGTAATTCCGTTCAAGCATTTGATAGTCGCGATGTTCGTCTTGGGCGTGGCCGATAAAAGTCGATCGCAACCTAAAATCGATCGTGTTAGATGCAGCGCGCGCAATCCAGCGAGCTCCTTCGACAACCTGCGGCCGGAGATTGCAAAGTAAAGCCTGATAATCTTCTATTGTAAACTCTCCTCGGTACAATTTGCGGACGATCGGCACGGAACGAATTTCGCGATCGAATTTCAGCCAAACCCACGCTAATTCTCGCAATAAATAAGCTTGGGGAGAGTTTGGCGATGCCGTTTTAACATCGGCAAGAGGAGAGGGTGCGGATAATTCTACGGAATTGGAACTTTGAGAGATTGGAGGTCGATCGGTATTTTCCACAACTGTTAACATTATGTAAGCAGTTGTAAACCGCCCGCTTTCCGGCACGAAACAAAAGATTTTCTGTCCGGGTTGTAACTTGCCAGAATTAAACAATTCCTCCAGCATTAAATAAATCGACGCACAACCAGTATTTCCCCGCGTGTACAAGTTAGTAAACCATTTTTTCTCGGGAATCATGCAGCCTGCTTGTTCCAGCAGTTTTACGATTTGCCCCCGGAAAAAATGAGAGGAATAGTGGCACAGCAACCAATCTATTTCCTGGGGAAAAACTTTCCCAGCTTCAATTAACCGCAACCAACCTTCAACGCCCAATTTGATTACATCATCTAGCAAGCGAATGTTTTGTCGCAAATCGAAAACGCCCGCTGCTGCCGCATCGATATAGGAATCATAATCCAGCCAACTTTTAGTTGATTTTTCGCTAGCCAATCCCGCATACATACAAAGTGGATAAGCGTTGGCGTGAGAAACCAGTTCAATCCATTCTATTTTTAAACTAATTCCCGCTGAATTGGGATGATTTTGCAGCAACATTGCTCCCGCGCCGTCGGAAAGCATCCAGCGCAAAAATTCGGTATCGAAAGATAGGGATTTTCCTTCTCGAATGTCAGTTTCTGCTTCAAATTTAGTGTTCTTGAACAAGCGCGAAGGAAATTCGGAAGCTGCCGCGATCGCAGTTTGTTTTTTACCTAATTCTATCTGAGATGCAGCGTAATTTAAAGCCGTAACTCCGGCACAGCAAACTCCTTGAGTTGAAACTATTTCTAGGGGAGATAATTCGGCAAGTTCTCCGTGCACGCTGCTAGCAAATCCTGGGATTAATAAATCCGGCAAAGTAGTGGCGCAGGCTAATAAGTCGATCGCACTTGGTTCGAGATTGGATTGAACCAGCGCGTCGCGCACTGCAAAAGCTGCCATTTGACTGTTAGAATAAACAGTTTGCTGCTGTTTGTCGATCGCGTAATATCGCTGCTGAATTCCGTTACTTTTGAGAATTCGCTGTCTGACTCTGGAAGGGCGCGAGGCTATTTTGCCGAGATACTCTTCCATCTCATCATTATCGATTGCTTCTCCCGGTAAAAACTTGCCGATTTGATTGATA
>JBOFTL010001006.1:0-8726 GCA_051652045.1 Microcoleus sp.
ACTACTAACTTATTAGGACTTCACCTTTAGTTACCTGCACTATCTCCGAGATTTGTAAAAGCGCACAAACAGCTTTTCCATCTCAATCCAAACAAACATCAGCGCGCTGAAACCGAAACAAACCAGCAATTCAAACGGCGTCAAATATTGAGTGCCGAAAAATGCTCTCAGCGGCGGAACGTAAATCAGCATTAGCTGCAAAGCAGTAGTCACAATCACGGCACCCCACACGTAAATATTAGTGAAAGGATTTAACTCGATCGTCAGTTGAGTGTTGGAACGAATCGCGATCGCGTGGCCCATTTGCGCCAAACAAAGAGTCGTAAATACCATCGTTTTCCAAGCTTCCGGATCGCCTTGATGTTCCGGTGCGTGAGTATACCGATAAGCCCAAGCCATCATCGCGATCGTCAAAATCGCAAACACGATCCCTATCCGTACCATGTAAAGACCCAAACCCCGTGCAAAAATACTTTCTCGGGGACTGAAAGGAGGGCGTTTCATCACGTTCGGTTCCGCCGGTTCCACAGCCAAAGCTAAAGCCGGAACGCCATCGGTTACTAAATTCATCCACAAAATTTGCAGTGGCGACAGCGGCACTCCTCCCAAACCGATTAAAGGTGCGGCGGCAATTGTCAAAACTTCGCCGATGTTACTGCCCAAAATGTACTTAATAAAACGGCGGATATTGGTATAAACAACCCGGCCTTCTTCTGCCGCTGCCACAATCGTGGCAAAGTTGTCATCTAACAGCACCATATCGCTAGCTTCTTTGCTAACATCAGTACCGGTAATGCCCATTGCAATGCCGATATCGGCTTGTTTTAATGCAGGGGCGTCGTTAACTCCGTCGCCTGTCATCGCTACAAATTTGCCCAAACTTTGCAAAGCTTGAACGATGCGCAATTTGTGTTCCGGGGAAACGCGGGCGTAAACGCTAACGCTGTCAACTTGCTGTTTGAGTTCTTCTTGAGAGAGTTTTTCTAATTCTTGACCGGTGAGAACTCGATCGCCCCGATCGGCAATACCTAAATCGTAAGCGATCGCCTTTGCCGTCAACTGGTGATCGCCGGTAATCATCACTACTCGAATGCCTCCCTCCCGGCATTTCGCCACCGCTTCCCGCACTTCCGGCCGCGGGGCATCCAGCATACTCACCAGCCCCAACCAAATCATCTCCTGTTCGCTAGTTTCCTCAGAACCGTCGGGGGGCAGGCTTTCCCAGAGTTTGTAGGCAAAGCCGAGGACTCGCAAGCCTTCGCCAGCCATGCGGTTGTTTTCTGCCAAAATGCGATCGCGCATTTCTTGAGTTAAAGGTTCAACTCGATCGCCGGAAATAATGCCTTTGCAGCGTTCTAAAGTCAATTCTGGAGAACCTTTAGTCAGCATCACATAATTCTGTTGCTGTCCTTTTTCTGGGGGAAATGCCGAATGTCCCGAGTTGCCGGGTACTTCGCAAATTACGCTCATCCGCTTGCGTTCGGAAGAAAACGGAAATTCAGCAGCACGTGGCAGCAATTGAGACTGTTTTTCCCGATAAATACCTGCTTTTCCCGCCAAAGACAGCAAGGCACCTTCTGTGGGATCGCCCAAAATCATCCATTCCTGTTGTTCTCGCTGCAACACCGCATCATTGCAAACCGCACAAGCAATTAATAATGATTCGAGTTCTGGATATTCCTCCAGATTATTAATTTCGGTCGATGTGTGGCGATCGGTAAAATGTCCGATCGGGGCATAACCTTCGCCCGCGACGCCGACATTACTGTTAGCGGTTGCAACTAACTGAACGACCATTTTATTTTGAGTCAGAGTACCTGTTTTGTCAGAACAAATAGTGGTAACTGAACCCAAAGTTTCCACCGCCGGCAGTTTGCGGATCAGGGCATTTCGCTTTACCATCCGCCTGGTTCCCAAGGCCAAAGTAACTGTCACAACTGCTGCGAGTCCTTCGGGAACTACCGCAACTGCCATACTTAAAGAAACTTCTAACAGCTCTTCAAACCTTCTGGTATCGAACCCAATGCTGCCGTTTTGGAAGCTAATCATGCCGCCGATGACGACAACGGCCACTAAAGCCAAAGCACCGGAAACTAAAACATTTCCCAACTGACCCATCCGCCGCTGCAAGGGAGTCGGTTCGCTTTCTACAGACTGAAGCATGGCGGCAATTTTGCCCAATTCAGTTTGCATTCCGGTGTTGGTAACAATTACCTTTCCCCGTCCCTGTACGACTTCAGTTCCTTGAAAAATCAAATTGATGCGATCGCCCAAACTAGCATCTTCTTGAAGTTCGATATCAGCTTGTTTGGTAACTGCGATCGCTTCTCCCGTCAGCGCTGATTCTCTAATTTGCAAGTTGGAAGCTTCGATCAAACGTCCGTCTGCTGCTATTTTTACCCCGGCTTCCAGCAGCATCACGTCTCCTGGTACGAGTTCCTTAGCTGCTATTTCCGAAACTTTGCCGTCCCGCACCACCCGGACTAGGGGGGAAGCTAGGTTTTTCAAGGCTGCGAGAGCTTTTTCTGCACTGCTTTCTTGCAGGTAGCCGAGAATGCCGTTGAGTACCACGATCGCAAAAATAGCGATCGCATCTTTGGGAAAAGTATTTGACTTGATATCCAAAAAAGCCGAAACTACGGCCACACCCATCAGCATCAACAACATGATGTTGGTGAACTGATCGATAAAAATCGACCACGGACTGCGGCCTCCTGTTTCTTCGAGTTCGTTGGGGCCGTATTGCTGCAAGCGTTCTGACACCTGTTGCCCGCTCAAGCCCGCATCTTTGTCGCTGCTTAGCTGCTTGAGGGTTTTGTCAATTTCTACGGTGTGCCAAGAAGAGGGAGAATGTGAAGACATAAATTAGGATCGAGCGTGGGGCATAAAGGTGGATACGGCCGGACGGCTGCAGCCGGTGGATGCGGCACAGGGCTATTGGTTCGAGGTAAGAAGCAGCAAGCTGGACACTTCTGGAGTTCTAGCTCTCTCGATCTGTTATAGATTTACCGCTGTTGACGTACAAACGACTGGTTAAAACCAGTCGGGTCACGTTTCATCCCCTCCTTTAAAGCAGGGGTTCTCTTCCGTATTACCCTGATAGCACTCATCCACCTTACTACTAAAAATTAGCAATTTCTTATGCTTTTCCCCAACTCCTGAAGGCTCAGTCTTGTCGCTAAATGTGGATCTGGCTGCCAAAATCTGGGGATGTAGGTCATTTTTTGTCAGGGCTTTGCTACTCTTCACCGCAGGTCTGCGACGAAAGGAGCATGACAGCTAACGCTCACTGTCGATCGAATTACCTCCTTTACATTGCCTCCTATACTATTTTCTAGGCTTTAACTCTTTATTTTTTAGATTTTCTTAATAATTGTAATTTTTCTTAACACAAGCGAGCGTAATAATTTGTAATAAACAAACACTCGCAAGCATTGTATAAAGGTTAACTAAGGGTTGAAACGACAGGCTCGCGTTAACAAAAATACTGATTGACAAAGTTTGTCGCATCTCATAAAAGGTGTAAAATTTTCTAAGGTTTCTTAAATGTCCGTTGCAATGTCACGATAGTGCAAGTCACGATAGTGCAAGCATAAGTGCAGGTATACGGAAGGGGAGAGAACCAGCCGACCAGCATTATAGCTGGCGTCAACCTTCAACCCTTGCAGGCTCTAGCAGCAGGCACAAATTTAACTTAACGGTTTTATACCGCAACCAAACTCAATTAACTCAAGTAGGAGAGTTCGTTCATGTTTGACGCATTTACAAAAGTGGTTTCTCAAGCAGATGCCCGCGGTGAATTCTTGGCATCAGGTCAATTGGATGCCCTCAACAGCATGGTTGCAGAAGGCAACAAGCGGATCGATGCAGTTAACCGCATCACCGGTAGCGCTTCCACCATCGTTGCTAACGCAGCTCGCGCTTTGTTCGCCGAACAGCCCCAACTGATCGCTCCTGGCGGTAATGCTTACACCCACCGTCGCATGGCAGCTTGCTTGCGCGACATGGAAATCATCTTGCGCTATGTTACCTATGCAACCTTCGCAGGTGATGCCAGCGTTCTGGACGATCGCTGCTTGAACGGTTTGCGCGAAACCTACCAAGCTCTGGGAGTTCCCGGTGCTTCTGTTGCTGCTGGCGTCCAAAAAATGAAGGAAGCAGCGATCGCGATCGCCAACGATCCTAACGGTATCACTCGCGGTGACTGCAGCTCCTTGATGTCAGAAATCGGTGGCTATTTCGACCGCGCTGCTTCTGCTGTAGGCTAATCATCGCTCAGCGAACATTATCTTCGTGCAAAGAAGCGAGCGATCGCATTCGAGCAAACTCGCATCCGAGCAAACATTCTGTACGAAAAAACAACAAAACATTAGGGAGACTCCAAAACAATGAAAACCCCCTTGACTGAAGCAGTAACCGCAGCCGATTCTCAAGGCCGCTTCTTGAGCAGCACCGAACTCCAAGTCGCCTTCGGTCGCTTCCGCCAAGCTGCTGCTGGTTTAGAAGCAGCTAAGTCCTTGAGCGCCAATTCTCAGCGTTTGATCGACGGTGCAGCCCAAGCAGTGTACAACAAGTTCCCGTACACCACCCAAATGCAAGGCCCTAACTATGCTTCTACCGCAACCGGTAAAGCTAAGTGCTCTCGCGACATCGGCTACTACCTGCGCATGGTTACCTACTGCTTGGTTGCAGGTGGTACAGGTCCTATGGACGAATACCTGATTGCAGGTGTTGATGAAATCAACCGCACTTTCGAGTTGTCTCCTAGCTGGTACGTTGAAGCCCTCAAGTACATCAAAGCCAACCACGGTTTGAGCGGTGATGCTGCTACTGAAGCAAACTCCTACCTCGACTACGCAATCAACGCTCTGAGCTAGATTTGCGTGATGCCCGGAAAGGTAAGCTGCTGTTAGCTTGAGTGTTAGCGGTTGTTTACAATTCCGGGCATCTGCGATCGAAACCAAGTTTTGCAAAGAAATTTAAAAAGTTTTTCCGTTTTTAAGCAAAATAAAGTTAATTGACAGCAAAAATTTTGCTAACAGTTGCTGAAAATTACTCAACTTTGCTAGCTGTCTTCACGCTACATAACATAAATTTAGCCGCTCGGATTTAGGTGAAAAACCTTGGTAGTAAGTAACATCTGTAGTAAATAAGTTGCATCTAAACTATCAAAGCAAACAATCCGATCGGCTAATTGCTTTAAGCGAAAACCAAGCTGAAGGCAAGAATAGGAAGTACACTCGTTTATCGGATAATCCCCCAAAGACGCGGCTGAGCCTAAGTCCCGACCCGCAATTTTTCTGTACCTCACTTACCTGACAAATGCTGTATCTATTTGTTAGCAGTATTTAGTTAACTCGGTGGGAATCCCACGCGCGACATCGTTTACAGATTGGTGTGGGATGAAAGCCAGTTTTGTTGAGCTGGGAAGGTTAACCGATGACCTAGGACAGCCAGACGCAACACCCGCGACACAAACAATCTTCGATCTAGTTGAATCACATCTAGTTGAATCACATCTAGTTGAATCACATCTAGTTGAATCACATCTAGTTGAATCACATCTAGTTGAATCACATCTAGTTGAATCACAGTGGGGCCCGACGTGTTCCTCACTTTAAAACGCCGTAGAGAGAAACTTTTGGAGTATCTCGAAGGAAGATCTCGAGATCCTTAACAGGACTCAGATGCCCAAACTATATTGCTTGCAATTAGTGTGGGAGCGTCACCACAACAGTATCCAAAAAATAAATTGGAGAAGCAAACATGGCTGGATTGAGTGCAGCAGAACGCTTGGGAATCAAAGCATTTGAAGAAACCGGACGGGTAGAATTGCGCCCGCACTGGACTCAAGAGGACGCGCAAACCGTAATTCGCGCAGCTTACATTCAGGTTTTTGGCAACGAGTATTTAATGTCTAGCGAACGAGTTGCTAGTGCCGAATCTTTACTATTGCAAGGACAAATTTCAGTTAAGGACTTCATTCGGGCAATTGCTCAATCTGAAACCTACCGGAAAAAGTTTTTTTACCCGAACGCTCAGACTCGGTTAATCGAACTTAATTACAAGCATTTGTTGGGTAGGGCTCCTTACGACGAGTCAGAAATTGCTTTCCATGTTGACCTCTACAATGCAGAAGGTTACGAAGCTGAAATCAATTCGTATATCGATTCAGTTGAGTACCAAGAAAACTTTGGCGACAGCGTAGTACCTTACTATCGGGGTTTCGCAACTCAAAGAGGTCAAAAAACTGTCGGTTTTAACCGGATGTTTCAATTGTATCGAGGCTATGCCAATAGCGATCGAGCGCAAAACCAAACACAAGCTCGGTTAACCTGGGAAGTCGGTAGAAATATGGCTTCACCCATCTATCCTGCAGGTAGTGGCAAAGCTCTTGTCGGACTGTCGGGTGGCTCTCGCCCAGACATCTACCGAGTGACGGTAGTGCAAGGAGCGGCCAAGCTTTCGCCGCAAATACGGCGCGCGACAAATGAATATCTCGTAGCTTACGAACAACTTTCATCGCGCTTGCAGCAAATCAACAAGCAGGGTGGCAGAGTGGTCAGTATTACCCCTGCCTAAAATGCAGTTACCTGGAAAATTATGGCGGCAGTAAGTTGAGTCGATCGGTTAAATAAATCCCACAATTAAAACGTTATAATTAAATAGCGTTAAGTTGATTTAATCGACTCAACTGACTTCCAAATAACAAGTTTTGCAACATGAGTTTTGTAACTTACGCAAAACTTTAAACTAGGACTTTCCAGTAAAATAAGAGTCTCAATTTACGCTCGTCAATCATTAAGTTAGGAGAAAATCTGGTGGCTATTACAACAGCAGCATCCAGACTGGGAACATCAGCATTGAGCGATGCTCCCAAAGTAGAGCTGCGCCCGAACTATACCAAAGAAGACGTAGAAACAGTAATTCGTGCGGTTTACCGTCAGTTGCTGGGCAACGATTACGTAATGAAATCCGAACGTTCGATCGGTGCGGAATCTTTACTGCGAGATGGTAATTTAACAGTGCGAGAATTCGTGCGGGCGATTGCAAAATCAGAACTTTACAAAACCAAGTTCTTGTACAGCAGTTTCCAAACACGGACGATCGAACTCAACTACAAACACTTGCTCGGTCGCGCGCCCTACGACGAATCTGAAGTAATCTATCACTTAGATTTGTACCAAAATAAAGGATACGATGCCGATATCGATTCTTATATCGATTCAGTTGAGTATCAAGAAAGCTTTGGCGACAATATCGTACCTTACTACCGCGGCTTTAGCACGCAGCGGGGACAAAAAACAGTCGGTTTTACCCGGATGTTCCGCTTGTATCGGGGCTACGCCAACAGCGATTCATCCCAAATCGAAGGTAACAACCCCCGGTTAGCTGTCGAACTCGGCACTAACAGCGCTTCGGCTGTAGTCGGGCCCTCCGGCGGCAATGAAGGTTGGGCATACCGCCCTTCGGCGAGAAACGTGACTCCGGGAAGCGGCTTCGGTGGCGCGGCTGCTTACGGGAAAGAAGGAAGATTGTTGCGCGTAGAAGTATCGGGAATTCGCACCGGTGGCTATCCCAGTGTGCGTCGCAGCAGCAAAGCGTTTATCGTACCCGTTGATGATTTATCTTCCCAAATGCAGAAGTTTCAGCGTTTGGGCGGGAAAATCGCCAGCATTACCCCAATTTAGCTGTTAGTCATCAGTCATCAGTCATCAGTCATTAGTTATTTGAGTAACGCAGAAATAGGTTGTTTACGAAAATACTGTGTTCCCATATCAAAAGCCGATAGAAAACCCAGTTTATCGAGCCAACTGCGCAATCTCTCAACTAATAACGGTGAATTAAAAACTTGAAAATAACATCAGCTAATGACTGCTGACTAGTGACTGCTGACTAATGACTCCTAACTAATTACCAATTACCAATTAAAAAGCTTATGTTGGGTCAAATCGTAGCTGGAAAAAGTGGCAATACCGTATCTTCAGGTCGCTGCTTTCGTTATGAAGTCGTAGGTTTGCGCCAAAGCGATGATACGGAAAATATCGATTATTCGATTCGATCGAGCGCGAGTACATTTATCACCGTGCCGTACAATCGGATGAATCAAGAAATGCAGCGGATTACTCGCATGGGCGGTAAAATCGTAAGCATTCAGCCTTTAAGTGCGAGTGCAGAATAGTCGCCTGAATTAAATTCAAATGGCGATAGCAGGGGCGATTTCCATTTCATTTACACAAACAAAGTCCGCTTCGCAGGCTAGGATTTATCCCAACCAGTGCAGGCGGGTTTTGTTTGTTTCGAGTAAGATCGTGTCCGATCGATCCAGTTGATAAAAATACCGTAACGTGCGCACTGCGCACCCAAAAGGTAAGGTAAAGTCTGTAATTTGTCAACTATCAACTATCAATCGATCGCGAGCGGGGACGCTCGCACTACAACTATCAACTATCAACTATCAACTATCAACTATCAACTATCAACTGATTTTATATGGATTATTACGAATCTGATGCAGCGCCTGCGGGCGCAAGTGGCGAATCTTTAACAGTCGAACAAGCAATTGCAAATCTCCATTCCCAAGATTACAGCCTCCGCTATTACGCTGCTTGGTGGGTGGGGCGATTTCGAGTCAAGGAACCTGCTGCGATCGCAGCTTTAATTGCGGCTTTGCAAGAAGAGTCAGAACAAACAAAAATCGGTGACTATTCATTACTCCGAAATGC
>JBOFTL010001007.1:0-3374 GCA_051652045.1 Microcoleus sp.
GGAGGAAATGTCGCTGCGCATTCTCCAGCTTGATTTGGAAGCTGGTTTGCTGACAGTGCAAGCTGAAGCGAAAGTCGAACAACTTCCAACTTAGATAGCCCTGGTTTGTAGTAGCGCTTTAGCGCCGGCAGACTCTGAGATAAAACTACAAACCAGGGTTAATATTAGAGAGCGATCGCATGGGTTTGTCGTCGATCGCCCAGGCCTAGCGGCGCTGAAGCGCTACTACAAACCAAAGTTAATATATTAGAGAGCGATCGCATGGGTTTGTAGTTGTGCTTTAGCACCGGCAGACTCTGAAACACAACGACAAACCACTGTTAATAAATATTAGAGTGCGATCGCCTTAGTTTGTTGTCGATCGCCCGGACTTAGCGGCGCTGAAGCGCAACTACAAACCTAACAATCTCAAATCTCAAATCCCTTAAGGTTTGCCGGCGCTATTTCAAAGTAACATTTGGTTGAGATTGCTGCGGGGATTAAAAGTGCGATTTGCTTTGATTTTTTCGTAGCATTCCCGTTCCGCAGCAGTTAAGTCTTTTGGAGGGACGATCGCAATTTTGACTAACAAATCGGTGCGTTCGTCTTTCTTCGGTTTCGGCCATCCTTTACCCCGCAACCGCAAAGATTGACCCGATCGCATTCCGGGGGGACATTTGACACTTACCATCCCTTCTGGGGCAGGTATTTCAATTGATGCGCCCAACACCGCTTCATCGGGAGTTATCGGAACTTCGCAGACTAAATTCTCTCCTTCAAATTGGAAGAAAGCGTGCGGTAAAATTTCCACTTTCAGGTACAAATCTCCCTGTTGTTTGGTGTACGGATCGATTTGACCTTTGCCTTTTACCCGAATTTTGCTGCCGTTTTTCATTCCAGCAGGAATAGAAACTTCGCCGCTAGCAACTCGTTTGGAAGTGCCGCGAAATGCTTCACCCAAAGTTAGAGAAATAGTAACTTCGGTGTCCAGAGAAGTGTTAGAAGCGCGACTTTCATAGCCCGGAAAATCATCGAACCCGCCAAAACCTGTCGGGCCACCCGTCGTGCGGTAGTTATAACTCCATTTGCTGTTGCGGCCTGCACTAGCGCTACCCGCCGCCCTACCTAGTAAAGCATTGATAAATTCGTCAAAACTGCCGTACTGACTGAAGTCAACACCGCCAAAATCTACGGGACTACTCGTACCACCGGGCCATCCGCCAGGTGCAGTAGCGGCTTGTTTCCAGTATTGACCGTATTGGTCGTATTTTTTGCGTTTTTCTGGATCTGATAAAACTTCGTAGGCTTCGTTGACTTCTTTAAAACGGGCCTCAGCTTCTTTGTTACCGGGGTTCATGTCCGGGTGGTATTTGCGGGCTAGTTTGCGGAAAGTTTTTTTAATTTCATCGCTGCTGGCGGTTTTATTCAGTCCCAAAATCGCGTAATAATCTTTAAAATCTGTTGCAGCCATTAAGCAATCTCCCCTTTTATTTATTAGTTGTTAGGTGTTAGGTGTTAGAATGAATATATCCCGGATTAATTTGATAACTTTGATGCCTGGGACGAAAGTGCCGATCGCCCTTCATCCAAATTATACGTTACCAAATATTTGGGTTCGATCGAGTTCGGTTGTTGCTTGGCTTTCGATCGCAATTTCCGCACTTCCTAACGGATGGGGGTCGGCTGGGGGAATATGCCACTAGCGACAGCAGCCGCCCGACTAGATTTTCAGGCTTGCGGTCGATGGAGGGTCTGCCATTCCCATCTTATAGCTGGTAAAAGTACAGTTATCTATTACAGAACACGGAAGGCATGAAGCCTAGACACTTTCACTATCGTGTAGTACCAAATCCGGGTCTGGAGTCCCCGTTATTTTCTTAAGTCCGCGCAGGCGGACTTTGTTCGTATAGAAGCGATTTCAATCGCCGAATGATAAAGGGGATATCTAACCCGGATTTAATATCAGACCCATTGACACAGCATTAATTAACAAATTATCTGAAGTTTTACACGAACCTCTGTTGATTCTTTTGCCAGTAAATTCCACTTGGGGCATCGCTCTTGCGGCGGGCAGGAATCGGATCTAAATTGAGGAAATTAGAGATGCTCAGTATCGCACTCTTAAGGTATCTTTCATGACAGGGATTTAGACCCATACCCTAAAAAATTTCCTCCTCTGTCAAGCTTTAAAGACCTGATTTTTGGTACAATTAACTCAAGTATTGTATGTTTTTTCAGCTCCTAAAATTCATGGTTTGACATATATTTGTATCATTTTTTACACAATATAAAATTATGTTTGGCGCTTAAAATAGATAAGTTAGAAAAAAATTATAACGTTTGTTAACTAAATCACACATTTTTAGAGAAACTGAGGTAATGATGGTATTTTAAATGATTTTGAACTGATTCGGGTGCTAACATGATTAACTATTCGCTGGGCTGGCATTGCGGTTGCTGCGACGATTGGAAAGATGCTTCTGAGAAATCTATCGTACTCCGTAACGGACAGCGCATTTGCCAGCAGTGCAGCGATCGCAAACAAAGAACTCAGCAGCTATTGGCACGCAAAAGAAAGTTGAAAGCGCCTGCATTACCACCCAAAGTAACGCCGACAATCTTTCATAATTAACTTGCGATCGCCTGTCATCTGTCATTAGTTAGAGATTGAGTAAAGTCTCCAACACCAAGCAGGCGCTATGGTGTGGGACTTCTTATCGATCGAATTTATTTTCAGTCATTCGACGGCAGCCAACAGATTGGATAATAAAAATAATGACTGATAACTGTGGATCGACTTTGAATTCAAAACTCAAAACTCAAAACTCAAGAACAACTGTCAACTTAAGCGAGTTTTGAATTTTGAATTGGTGAGTTTTGAGTTCAGAAACAGGTTAACCCCTTAATTGTTTTGAGTTGTGAATTGTGAGTCGATCGACTTTGAATTCACAACTCAAAACTCAAAAATCCCGAACAACTATCAACGAGCGACGATCGACTGACTAAATGATCGTTCCATCAGGAATAGTTGCGTTTTTCAGCACGACAACAATGCCGCTGCGGATGTAAAAACCTTGGCTTTCGCGATCGGCTTCTTCTACTCGGTCTTTATTAATGATTTGCACGTTGCGACCGATGCGGGCGTTTTTATCGACAATCGCGCGGCGAATTGTAGTATTCACGCCGATGCCGAGGGGGATGTTGCTGTTTTCCAAAGCTGAATGACTTTCCGCATCGGCATCGTAGAAGTCAGAACCCATCAGCAGAGAGTCTTCGATCGTACATCCAGCTTCAATACGCGATCGCACTCCTAACACAGAATGATCGATCCGACACTGTTTGAGAATGCAGCCTTCAGCAATAATCGATTCCGTGACGCGACTATCTAACAGCTT
>JBOFTL010001008.1:0-4723 GCA_051652045.1 Microcoleus sp.
AGCTACCTTAGCAAAATTTAAGAAATCGATCGCACTTAAAAAATTCCTCCGCTACAGTCAACGCCTGCGGTTAAGCTACAATCTAAAATCGTCAGCTCCTAACCAACAGTTTACAAAATGAATGCCAAAACTGCTCGCATCTTAGACGGTAAAGCTTTAGCGCAAAAAATGCAAAGCGAGCTGAGCGATCGCGTCCGTTCCCTCGCAGCAGAAAAAGGACGCCCTCCGGGACTTGCGGTGCTCATGGTGGGCGACAATCCAGCTAGTGCTGCTTACGTGCGCAATAAAGAGCGTGCCTGCACTAAGGTGGGCATAGCTTCCTTCGGCAAACATTACCCCGCTACCGCCACTCAAGCCGAATTAGAACTTGCAATTGAGGCGCTTAACAAGGACGATCGAGTAGACGGAATTTTAGTACAATTACCGCTACCGGAACATTTAGATGCAATTTCTCTGCTGTACCAAATTTCTCCTGATAAAGATGCTGACGGACTTCACCCGGTAAATTTAGGGCGCTTAATGCGGGGCGAGAAAGGTTTGCGCAGTTGTACTCCCGCTGGAGTGATGCGGTTGTTGGAAGAATACAACATCGATTTGAAAGGAAAAAATGCTGTGGTTTTGGGACGCAGTATTTTAGTGGGAAAACCGATGGCGTTGATGCTTTTAGAAGCTGATTGTACCGTAACTGTAGCTCACTCGCGATCGCGCGATCTCGCATCAATTACCAACCAAGCAGATATTTTAATCGCCGCTGTCGGCCGCACGGAAATGATTTCAGCTAATATGGTGAAGCCGGGAGCAGTAGTAATTGATGTCGGTATTAACCGCGTCGATAATCCAGATGGAACTAACCGATTGGCGGGAGATGTTGACTTTGAATCTGTTAAAATAGTAGCAGAATCTATAACACCTGTACCGGGAGGAATCGGCCCGATGACTGTGGCGATGCTGCTGGAAAATACGGTGACAAGTTATTGTCTCCGATCGTGTTAGGTCGATTACTATAACAAAAATAGTTCGTAGTGCGGAGATCTTGCACCATTCTCAAGAAGCCTGTAGGGTTCCACGGGAATAATCGCATAAAGAGTTTGAGGTCAAATAGTAGCATATTCGATTATGACTTCGATCGGGTTCACCAACAGCCTTAAAGCTTGCAGACAGGTTAAATAAACCCGCCCAAACCCACGAAAAATCTCCCATTGACATTGGTGCAAGATGTCAATAAAACGGACTGAAGTCCGCACTACGAACTGATATTATTGCAGCGCGCAAATATAAGTAGGTAGGCGCAAATAAACCAAGCTGTGTAACAAAGTATTAAGCGCCAGGAAATGCAAGGGAATTGCTTCGCTTCACTTCGTTTCGCTCGCAATGACACAACTATGAATTTTCGCACCGACTTACTTACAATGTTGAAAAAAATATATATTTTGTCTATCGCTCTTGTATTATTATTGCTTGGAGGCTCAATTTCTCTAAATTTTTTGCTTTTCAGTCGGGCTAAAAGATATTATTTGGAGCTTAATGAAACACGTTTAGATCCTGTGGGTTTAAGCTATTATCCTGCAAACGATCGCGTAGTTGCTGATACCGATCGAATTCGTGTAGTTTTTTTTGGAGATTCTAGAGCGGCCGGTTGGACATCGCCTAATATTAAGGGATATGAGTTTATTAACCGCGGCATCGGTTCTCAAACATCTGTTCAGGCAATTGAAAGATTTTCAGCTCACGTAAGCCCTTTGAAACCCGATCTAATAGTCATCCAGATTGGAGTCAACGATCTGAAAACTATAGCTTTATTTCCAGAACGCAGCAAGTCGATCGTTAGCAACACGCAAGCGAATATTCAACGAATTGTAGCAGAATCCAAGAAATTAGGTGCTGTCGCGATCGTGACTGCTATTTTCCCTGTAGGAGAAGTACCGCTGGAACGCAAACCTTTCTGGTCGGATGAGATAGCTTTGGCAGTAAAAGAAACAAATGCCTATATTGCTACATTAGCAGATGAAAGGACGATCGTATTTGATGCTTTTTCTATTTTAGCAGATCGTCAGGGAATGGTGTCGCGGGAATATAGAACAGATGAACTGCATTTGAACCAACAGGGGTATGCAGCCCTCAATCAAAAGTTGGTGCCATTGCTTGATTCGATCGAACGCAAAAACAAAAAAGTTAAGAATTAAACTATCGATCGAACTTTAACAGTTTATTCTCGATCGGTTTATTCTTGATAATCAGTGTCGATTTCAATATCCAGCGTATCTTCATCAATTCTAATATACAGAACATTCGGGCGACAGCAAACTTGACAATCCTCAATATAAGATTGTTCCATGCCGCCGCTAATATCTACAAAAGTCGTGCTGGGTTCGCCGCAAAAGGCACAATAATATTCAGCCGTTGTTTGCATCTTTTTCGCACTCTCTTTTTGTCACTTCGTGGCGGTAGCGAAACATATCTGCTAACCGCAATTTGACCCACCAACCTAACAGCAAATCGATAATCGGGCCTCCAGGTAGTGTAAATTCGATCGCATCTGTCAGTCTAGTTTTACCATTTTCTGCGGCAAACTCGTGTCGGTGAGTCCAACTTGCCATCGGCCCCTCAGTTTGTTCATCTACAAACAACCGATATCGATCGCACTCGGTATGAGTTGCCACCCATTTTACCGGAATCGGTCCCAATAACAGCCTAAATTCCGAAATAGCACCAATATCAAGTCCGCCTTCCCGACGAATGATTTTCACCGGTTGCCAAGGGGGAGTTAAAAGTTGCAGGATATCCGGCCGTTCGTGAAAGTGCCAAACTGTTTCAGGACTGGCATTGATTATTGATGAATATTTAAACTGGGGCATTTTCTAGATTTTGTTCTGTTAATTGCGAGATAGTTTCAGCATTTGCAGCATTATCTTCTGTTTCTGTAGCAACAGCAACAGTTAGTTTCAATCCCAAAGCATTCAGCCAAATAGCCAGATTGTAAATTGTATCGCTTCCACTCTGGGACAGCAATTCATCTAGCTTTTTTAAGTACAATTCGTATTGTTCTGGAGACATTTCGGGTTGACCGAGAGCTTCTGCTGCATCACTAAGAGCCATCTTAAGTAGTTCAGGTTCGGGGTCTTTTTCTTCGAGAGTTGCTGTGATGTAAGCGGCTGACAATGCCGTATTTTTTCTGAGAGATTCAATCAAAAACTGACGATCGGGAATACTTTTAGCCACTGTTTTAACTCCTATTATAATCTGCCCAGTATTCTTTTGCTTGAAGGTTATGGACGATGAATATTTAAACTGGAGCATTATATTAGAATTAATTACACTCGATAAATGCAACAGGGGAAACGTGGAAAAATGTCGCTAATTTTTGAATTTGACTGGCGGTTAATTCTCGCTTGCCATCCATCACTTCAAATAACAAAGATTCGCTGTGGAATAGATCGCTCAAATCTTTTTCTTGAATCTTGTCTTCAAGCATTAATGCTTGAAGTAGTGCAATACCTCTAATAAATGGCATGGGTTCATGTTTTTCTTCGTAATCGTTTACTAGCATACCCAGCACGTTTAAATAATCTCGATCGTCTTTGGTAATTTCCCTCTTGTCCAAAATAGAATCAATCCGATTTTGTGTAGCTATTAACTCAGCTTCACAAGTAATTGGACGCGGCGGAAAAGTCGCGTTCAACTCTATGTAGTAGCTACTGGGAGTTGTCAAACCAGTCGTCATTTTTCCAGTTCTCCTTGTCATATTCTGTATGAGTTAAAACATTACGGATAAATACTATTTGGTATTCATAATCGATAAAAGTAATTAATCGATAATTATTACCACCAATATTAAATACCGTAAACTAAATCTGCTGCCGGAAATACTTGGCGTACCTCTACAAAATTTTGCCATTCAGCATCACAAGTACGCTGATACCACAGCAACAAGCTAGTCTCAGCATTAGAATGTTTTTCCCAAAATTCTTTCAGTCGTTTTCAGCTAATAACACGCATGAGGCTATTATAATCTCATTTGTTAAACTAGACTTAGTGATTTTTCACAATTTTCTTCTCCGTCTCGTGCTGAATGGCTCATTGCTTCAGCTAAATGCTTCTTCAATGTCGCCTCCGGTAGCGGCCCTTGCAAATGACTCCAAGGCAACACTCGATCTAATTCCCATTCTTGAAAAACATAAAAATCCATCTCCGGTAACTGTCCCCGCAATTCCTTAAAAGCCCGTCGATAACTTCCTAAAGTATCGCCATAATGCCTCACTAATTCTAACAGCTTTGACAGCCGTCGATCGCCCCTAGATAGCAATGCCTGAATTACCGACCAATTATAACTTTCCGGTCGAAATTCCAGACTTAATTTGCGCAATTCTTTATCCAAAAGCTTCAGTCTTTTTTCAGCATCTTTGTTGACTCCAAACCACTGAAACGGAGTGTGTGCTTTCGGCACAAAGGTGCTGCATCCCAAAGTTAACCGCAAACCCGGTGCAGCTTTTTTCAACTCCCGCATCATCTTAACTGTCTCTTCTAAATCTGCTATCTCTTCCCCCGGAATTCCCGCCATCCCGTAAAGTTTAATTCCTTTTAAACCGCCAGCTTTGGCATTTACAGCAGCTTGAATAATTTCATCATTTTCGAGTTTTTTGTTGATGATTTTGCGAAGTCGATCGCTCCCGCTTTCTACCGCAATTGTAATCGATCGACTGTCTCTTTTGCTCAAAATTTCTGC
>JBOFTL010001009.1:0-1590 GCA_051652045.1 Microcoleus sp.
AGTTGCTGGATTCGCGGAAGGCGAACATTTAGCTAAAGCTGCTGTTAACTTAAGAGAGGGTAAGTATTTGGATGCTTTCTTTGAAGGTATGTACATGGTTCCCGGTGTTGGGGATTTAGTCAATGCTTTCAAAGCAGTAGGCGCTGGCAATTTCAAAGGTGTCGCCAACTCGCTTGCTAAAGTGGCTACTAATCCTACGCTGCTCAAATTGCTTGTTAGCTAGTATCGATGTGGGGCGGGTAAATTAGGAATAGTTGTCACCCGCCCCACAAGTTCAAACGTCCTTATTAACAAATATTCCCAATGGACATCAACAATTTTTTATCGATCGACGGTGTAACTTTATCTTTAGAGCAATCCCTTGGCTATCTCCGCACGGCTGGTAAACTATCAACCGTTGTGTTAGAAATTGCCCAGCAGTATCTGTTAGAAAACGAAATCCAAGCTTTAGAAATTCCCGAACCAGAAGCCGATATCGTAGAACAATTTATCCTAGAATTTCGCTTGCAGCAGCAATTAACCAGCCCTGAAAGTTTCCAAAAATGGTTATTGACAAATGGAATTAATTATGCTGATTTCAAACAGCAAGTAAGTTTTCGCATCAAACAAGAAACCCTCAAAGAAAAAGTCACGACATTAAAAGTACAAAAATACTTCGTGCAAAATAAAGAAGGTTTGGATCGGGTTGTTCTTTCCCGTATTGTCGTACAGCATCCAGAAATTGCTCGAGATCTGAAAGCACAACTGGATCTAGATGCAGATTTTGTCCAATTAGCTAAACAATATTCCACAGTAGATGATGCCGTAGTCGGGGGCGTAATGGGACCTGTTATTCGCTCTCAGATGCCAGAAATAATTCGCAAGGCTACAGAGAATGCGCAAGTCGGACAAATTATTGGCCCGCTTCAAATTGAGGGACGCTATTGTTTGTTGAAAGTGGAGCAATTGCTACCTGCTTCGTTAGAAGGTGCTCTAAAGCGAGATTTGGAAAATCTTCTGTTTGAAGAATGGTTAAAAGAGAAACTGCAAAATATGAATGTCAAGTTGAATTACCCAGATTGAATTGAGGCGATCGCGCAAAGCAAAAGTTTTTTATATGCCCGAAGTGATGAGCTTCGGGATACTCTGTCGCGGTTAACTGGGTAATCTTTTTATCTAAAATCGTCATTCAAGTCCAATGAAATAACTCGATCGGGCGCGAGAAGACCTCCGACTTTGATGACTCGCAATTCTCCGGTTTCGTGAGGATACTGCGCTTTCACTCGGGCAATTGCTGCATCTAAACTAGAAGCTTGAACAACATACACTTTTTCGATAGAGTTTAACACCCAAATAGGTTGGGGCCACTTATGCCGGGGTTGTAGGATTGAATTGTGAATTACTTGGCGAGCGTGCAGGACAATTTGCTCGATCGCGCTTGACGAACAAAATTCAGCCAATTCCGATTCAATACACTGTTTGAGTTCTGGCGCGGGAATGTCTTCTGCCTCCTAAATTCCGACCGCAGCCGACTTCTGAGTTAGCTGCATCTTCAGCTTCTACCCGCTCCATCAAACGCTGGTGGGTTGTATCATTTATTGTGGATTGAGG
>JBOFTL010001010.1:0-7752 GCA_051652045.1 Microcoleus sp.
ATTTGCGTTTGTACTCCCACCCAGTCAACATCAACTTTGTTGCCTGCGGGTTTGGCAAATTCTGACCACCGATCGCCCAAAACTGTTTCAATGGTTTGAGCGATCGATTTTTGCAAACCAGCTCGCTCGGTCGATGTTACTACACCTTTTAAGTGTACTTCCGGTTTGGCAGCTAACTTGCCTTCCCAGTTCAAAGCTGCTGCTACGGTGACGACACCATCTCCAGCTAATTGTTGGCGTTCTTTCAGAATGCTGTCTTTAACTACACCGGAACGTGAAGAATCGACTAATTCCAATCCTGAAGGTACTTTACCAACAATTCCGATCGAATTTTCGGTCAATTCTACGACATCACCGTTGTCGATAATCACCATATTGTCTGCGGGAATGCCCATACTTTGAGCAGTTTTTGAGTGTTGTACCAGCATCCGGTGTTCTCCGTGTACGGGTAAGAAGAACTTGGGACGAGTCATCGCAATCATTAACTTTTGGTCTTCCTGACAGCCGTGGCCGGAAACGTGAATGCCTTTATCGCGTCCGTAGACTACATTTGCTCCCAACATCATCAGTTTATCGATCGTATTTACCACTGCGATCGTATTTCCCGGAATTGGGTTAGCTGAGAAAATCACTGTATCGCCTTTTCTGATTTTCAGTTCGTGGTGTTCGCCGTTGGCAATGCGAGTCATCGCTGACATCGGTTCGCCTTGGGAACCTGTGGTTAAAATCAAAACTCTATCGTCGGGCAAATTGCGAATTTCTTTGAGCGGCTTGAAGAGATGATCTTCGCATTTGATGTAGCCGAGGTTGCGGGCGTGAGCGATGACATTTAACATCGATCGACCTACTACTCCTACATACCGATTGTTTTTCTTAGCTAATTCTAAAACAATTTGCAATCGGTGTACGGAAGAAGCAAAAGTCGTCACCATTACCCGACCTGTTGCTTGGGCGATCGCTCGGTCTAAATTCGGATAAACTGAACGTTCAGAAGGAGTAAAACCGGGAACTTCTGAATTAGTGGAATCGCTGATCAAGCACAGTACGCCTCTTTCGCCATATTCCGCTAGCTTTTGGAGATCGAAATGCTCGCCGTCTACGGGAGTGTGGTCGATTTTAAAATCTCCCGTGTGGATCAAAACTCCTACTGGAGTATGAATTGCTACGGTAAAACTGTCGGCCATCGAGTGAGTGTTGCGGATGTATTCGACTAAGAAATTCTTGCCAATTCTTACTGTATCTCTCGGTTTCACTGTCCGCAATTCCGTGCGGTGAGATACTCCTGCTTCTTCGAGTTTTCCTGCTAGTAAAGCCATCGCCAACCGAGGTCCGTACATCACCGGAATTTCAAATTGTTTGAGGTGATAAGGGATACCTCCGATGTGATCTTCGTGACCGTGAGTCACGATCATGCCTTTAATTTTGTGACTGTTTTCCCGCAGGTATGTCATGTCGGGAAGGACGATATTTACCCCGTGCATTCCATCTGTGGGAAATGCTAAACCTGCATCCAACAGGATTATTTCATCACCGTATTCAAAAATGCAAGTGTTTTTACCGATTTCGTGCAGTCCGCCGAGGGGAATAATTTTTAGACCCTGTGCAGTTGTATTTCTGACCATGCTTATCCTTTGTTAGTTATTGTCGTGAGTGTTTTGGTCTGGTGACTTGTGACTTGTGACTTGTTACGAACTTGCTATTTTTATTTTTTTTCGTTTTTTGTCTTGCGTCTTTTGTCTGATATTCGCTGCGATCGCGATTTTTTTCCAATTATTTATGGAAAATTACACTGCAGGTTTTACAATCCCTTACAGTCGGTTGTCTTCTGTCTTTAGTTGTTCGTCTTCTGTTATGAATTTTTAACTGTGTGCTGCTTGCTCGCAGTTAATTACTCATGACTGATGACTCACAATTAATGACAGGCCACAACTAATATTTAGTTGTCTGAAAACTCGTTCTCGCCCGTCTAGCTAGCCGAAAAGGCGGGTAGCTTACTGAGTACGTCCTTTAACTTTTGAGTTACCTCAGCGGGGGGTTCGCACAGGGGCGGACGGGTGGAACCTACATCCCAGCCTTGAAGTTTCAAAGCTGTCTTGACGGGAATAGGATTTGTAGTGAGAAAAAGAGCTTTAAACAAGTCAAAAAGTTGCAAGTGAATTTGAGTAGCGACTTGTACTTGACCCGTCTCAAAAGCTGCGATCATCTGTTGCAGTTGCTCTCCTACCAGATGGCTGGCTACGCTAACTACACCAGAGGCTCCTACTGCCAACATCGGCAAAGTTAGGGAATCATCTCCAGAATATATGGCAAATTCAGGGGGTGTCAAGCGTCGAATTTCGCTGGCTCGATCCAAGCTGCCACTTGCTTCTTTTAAGGCCGTAATGTTGGGGATTTCTGCCAATCTAGCTACCGTTTCCGGCAACATATCCTGACCGGTACGACCGGGGATGTTGTATAACATTATAGGCAATTCTGGAGCGGCTTGCGCGATCGCTCGAAAATGTTGGTACAAACCTTCTTGCGGCGGTTTGTTGTAATAAGGAACTACTTGCAAGCAGCCATCTAATCCTAATTTAGCTGCTTTTTTCGTAGCTGCGATCGCCTCTGAGGTCGAATTAGAACCGGCTCCTGCTATGACCTTTGCTTTACCGGCTACCGCCTTTTGGATTACCTGGAATAATTCGTACTCTTCATCCCATGTCATCGTGGGAGACTCGCCAGTCGTGCCGCACACTACCAGGCTATCACTACCGCGATCGGCCAAATGAACTGCTAGCTTTTCTGCTACTGCGTAGTTAACGCTGCCGTCTTCCTTAAACGGCGTGATTGTTGCAGTCAGAACTCTTCCAAACTTTACCACACTTTCTGCTCCGTAAAACTTACCCAAACTTAACTAAAGCCATCTTTAGCTAAAATTCAGCACTCACTTCCTGCGCTGTTGGGTGGCCGGCCATCCCAAGACAAGCAGGCTATCCCCCAATAGCCTTGGGTTCCCAATTTAAAATATTTAAACTGGCATTTAAATCGCGGTCTATCGACACGCCACAATTGGGGCAATCGTAAGTTTTAGATTTTCAAATTTTATCTAAAATCCCCTTTTTCTATCCCAAAGCGCGCCGTTTTTCGCTACGCATTAACAGCGCTTGCTGTCGGGACTTGCAGCCATTTTTTTGCTGCGAGCAACTCAGCTATCTGCACCGCATTTAAAGCTGCCCCTTTGCGAATTTGATCGCCGCTCAGCCACATTTCCAACCCGCAGGGGTGAGAAATATCTTGGCGAATTCTTCCTACTAACACATCATCCTTACCGCTCGCTTCCGCAGGCATCGGGAAATAATTAGCTTGCCAATCTTCTACCAGCTTAACTCCTTTTGCCTGCTGTAAAATTTCTCGCGCCTCGATCGGGCCGATCGGCTCTGCAAATTCTAGATTAATCGCTTCGGAGTGAGCCCGGAGTACGGGAACCCGCACGCAAGTTGGCGTAATTACGATCTCGTTGGTACCAAATATTTTCCGAGTTTCGTTAATCATTTTCATTTCTTCCTCGCAATACCCCAAATCGTTAATCGGGGTGTTGTGCGGAAACAAATTAAATGCTAAAGGGTAGGGAAAGATGTCAGTTTTGGGAGTTTCTCCCTCCAAAATTGCCCTGGCTTGAGCTTTCATTTCCTCCATTGCCCTCGCCCCCGCACCGCTGGCAGATTGGTAAGTGGCTACTACTATCCGCTTGACAGGCTTGACTCGGTGCAGCGGCCATACAGCTACAGCCATCAAAATCGTCGTACAGTTGGGGTTGGCAATTATCCCTTGGTGAGTCCCCGCAGCTTCTGGATTGACTTCCGGCACCACTAGCGGTACGTTCGGTTCCATGCGGAAAGCACTGGAATTGTCAATCACCACAGCACCTGCTGCGACTGCTTTGTGCGCCCAAGTTTTAGAAGTAGAGCCGCCTGCTGAAGCTAGAACTAAATCTATCTTATCAAACGATCGCTCCCCGACGACCTCGACCTGCAACTTCTCTCCGGCAAATGGCAAAGTAGTGCCTGCAGAACGTGCCGAAGCCAGCAATTTTAAGTCAGAAATCGGAAACTTGCGGGATTCCAGCAGTTCCAGCAACTCAGTACCGACAGCCCCGGTGGCTCCCAAAATGGCAACTCGATAGGATTGAGACAAATTAAATTCCTCCAAAAATTAGAATGTTAGAGATCGACAGCAAAAATAAAAATAACTGCAAGAGTCCAGATAAAACTTATTCTTTATCAATGTTAGACGACATCGCGATCGGTTAGGATGACAAGGGTGCAGTTAGCCGGACTGGCTGCTGTCACTCAACGCTCGATCGTACCATTGCTAGTTTAGCATCTATCTAGACGGGAAGCCCCGCGCTCTATCCGCTACGTGCAAAGCACGGGCTACGCCAACGGATGAGCGTCGAGCCCAGAGGCGCGTGAGTGAGGGTGCGTCCTCTAACCAATGCGAAGCGAGGGAAGAGGACAGCGCCCGAATGAACACACTATCTAGCGCAATGACCGAATAAACTTATGTTGCGGTTGCAATACAACTGGATGCTGGCAGAACGGTTTCAATGGTGGGAAGAAAACCCCACGCGCCTGAAGTATCCTAGCCCAAGAAAGTGCATAACCCCAGTTTTCTGATACCATTTACGGTCTAAACTGAAATCTTGCACCAATGTCAGAAACCGGTTTGGAGGCAAAAACTCTGCAACAAACCCGATATTTTTCGCCGGCTGGCCCGGTTTCTCACTCAGTTATTGAGAATGGTGCGCGCTCTCAGTCTCAACCTAAATTAGAGTCCGCCTCTAATCGCTAGTCGCTTTATCGATTAGCTGAGTCGAAAACAAGAGCAGAAGTTCGATCGACTTCGATTTCTCGCTACAGGTACCAGCCCGTGTCTTTGAACTTACAAGTTCCCAGCACCCAGCGTCGAAATCGAGAAGCGCCGCACAGGCAAAAAGTTTGCAACGTTATTATTGTTGAAGTATTGAAGTACCATGAAAGTAACCCAGGAAAAACTGCCAGCCAGCCAGATCGGTCTGGAAATCGAAGTTCCCTCAGAAAAATCCAAACAAGCCTACGAACAAATCATCCAACAGTTTACTCGCTCAGCCAACTTTCCTGGGTTCCGCAAAGGTAAAGTTCCCCGCCAAGTGGTGTTGCAGCGGATGGGGCAAACTCGTTTGAAAGCTGCTGCTTTGGAAGATTTGATTAATGATTCGCTGCAAAAAGCTCTAGAACAAGAAAAAATTCCGGCAGTTGGCAGTTTTGAACTGCGCAGCGAGTTTGATGAATTGCTTGCCAAGTTTGAACCAGGACAGCCTTTGATTTTCTCGGCGAAAGTTGACGTAGAACCAGAAGCGAAAATCTCTCAATATTCAGGTTTGCAGCTTCAAGCAGAAGAAGTTAAATACGACGAAAATCAAGTAGAGGAAGTATTGGCAAAATATCGATCGGACAAGGCAACTTTGATTCCGGTAGAAGGCAGACCCGCTCAATTGGGAGATGTGGCTTTGGTTGATTTTGTCGGTCGGTTTGCCGAAAATTGTGCGGGCGAAGAACCGATAGAAATTCCCGGCGGTAAGGCCGAAGATTTTCAAGTAGAATTAGCAGAAAATCAATTTATACCTGGCTTCGTGCAAGGTATGGTAGGGATGAATCCCGGTGAAACCAGAGAAGTTGAGGCTGATTTTCCTGAAGAATACAGCAATGAAGAATTGGCAGGACACTCGGCAGTTTTTACAATTACTCTGAAAGAACTTAAGGAAAAAGAATTGCCAGAATTGGATGATGATTTTGCTGGAGAAGTTAGCGAGTTTGAAACCCTAGCTGAACTGCGAGAATCCTTAGAAAATCGATTTAAATCGGAGCAAGAACGCAAATTAGCCAGCAATAAGGAACGCGCCATATTAGACGCATTGGTGCAACTAATAGAAGTAGAAATTCCCGAAACAATGCTCAAGCGCGAAGTCGATTTTCTGATAAATCAGCAGGCAATGCAGTTGAGAAACTACGGCATTGATGTCAACCAATTGTTTAACGAAGAAACAATGGGAACGATGCGGGAAAGATCGCGCCCCGAAGCAATTCAACGAATTAAAGAATCGTTGGCTCTGGCAAAAATAGCCGAACAGGAATCTTTGTCTGTCGATCGAGAAGAAATAGCAGCAGAAGTAGCAAAAATTAGAAAGGAATTTCCGAAGGGAAATTTCGATCCCGAAAGATTGCAGGAATTTGTCAAAGAAGACTTGCTCAAACAAAAAACTCTCAAATGGTTGGAAGAAAACGGAACGATCGAACTCGTACCTGAAGGTTCTCTGACTCCTGCGGATGAAGAGGAGGAAGAAGAAGAAGATGATGATGATGATATTCCGACAGCCGCCACCAGCGTCGAAGTTGAAGTTGTTGGGGAATAGATAATTGGTAATTGGTAATTGGTAAGGAACGTGCAATTACTGAAGGTTGCGATCGCACACTGGACAATGTTCGATTCTCAGCACGAGGTATCGCTGAAGCAATTACCGATTACCGATTGCCGGGTCTGCGATCGCTGCCAACAAAAAAAAGGCATAATAGTTAAAAGCTGGCGGCTGAATTTCCAGCAAAATCAGCCGTATGTTGTCTAGAATCCTTGACTGGTGTCCTATGGTCCTATCTCAATCTTCCCAATACCTGATTACAAGCTATAACGATTTTGAGGTCAGCGCCGGCCCCAGCAATGTAGTGCCGATGGTACTAGAACAGTCGGGGATGGGCGAGCGCGCTTTTGATATTTACTCGCGCTTGCTGCGGGAGCGCATCGTGTTTCTGGGAACCCCTGTAAATGACGAGGTAGCTGATTCGATCGTCGCTCAATTACTCTTTTTAGATGCCGAAGACCCGGAAAAAGACATCCAAATGTACATTAATTCCCCCGGCGGCTCGGTGACGGCTGGGATGGCAATTTATGACACGATGCAACAAATCCGCCCCGATGTGGTAACGATTTGTTACGGCTTGGCCGCAAGTATGGGCGCATTTTTGCTGACAGCAGGAGCAGCCGGCAAGCGGATGTCCCTTCCGAGTTCCCGAATTATGATTCACCAACCGCTGGGAGGCGCTCAAGGGCAAGCAGTGGATATTGAGATTCAAGCTAAAGAAATCCTTTATCATAAGCGTAAGCTGAATCAACTTTTAGCGCACCACACGGGTCAACCCCTAGAAAGATTGGAAGCAGATACCGAGCGCGACTTTTTTATGTCAGCAGCGGAAGCTCAAGAATACGGGTTGGTCGATCGAGTCATCGCTAAGGAAAACCTTCCGGCTGCGGGAGAGAATGTCACTGCAATCAAATAAGAGGCTGTTATGTCTAAGTACGACTCCCATCTAAAATGTTCTTTTTGCGGCAAGTCTCAAGAACAGGTGCGCAAGTTGATCGCAGGCCCAGGAGTTTACATCTGCGATGAATGCGTTGACTTGTGCAATGAAATTTTAGATGAGGAGTTGTTTGACACGAATGCAGTCCCGGCTGCTGCACCGCCGCGGCCGGAAACTCCCCAAAAACGCCGCGCTACGTCGGGTACAAGTATGTCGATGAGCCAAATTCCCAAGCCGAGGGACATTAAAAAGTACCTAGACGAAAATGCGATCGGTCAAGATGAAGCGAAAAAAGTGCTGTCAGTGGCGGTTTACAACCACTACAAGCGCTTGAGCTTCCTGCAAATGAAAAATAGCGGCAAGCACCCGCCGGAAGAAGTAG
>JBOFTL010001011.1:0-2302 GCA_051652045.1 Microcoleus sp.
AAAAACCCAGTTGCTTTGGCCTGATGCCTCCCGAAACGGGATTGCTAAGTTCGGATATCGCCCGAACGTACAAAGCCAACAGAAAAAGCTAGAATAACATCATATCGGTTAAAAATTTAAATTCAGCACAGCTATCAACTCAGGTGACAATGACTGAAGCCTCAGATTTTGCAACATCAGATTTTTCCAATGTCGATCGCGAATTAGATGACACAATTTTAAGCTTCTCAGACATTCAGGCAGAACTCAACCTGCGCCGCGCTCAAGATGCTCTGCGAGATATTGTAGAAAATTTGGACTTGACAACTCAAGAGCGAAACGGGCTGGAGCCGGAAATTGGCGGGTTAGAGAAAATGCTCGACAAGCTAGAGCGCGCTTGCGTGCAAATTGCCGTGTTTGGCATGGTAGGTAGGGGAAAATCTTCGGTTTTAAACGCGCTTTTGGGTCAAAATGTGTTTGAAACCGGCCCGACTCACGGCGTCACTCGCACCACAACTATCGGTAAATGGGATGTGGGAGATGGTGCTGATGGAGATATTGAAGATATTCCCGATCGATTTTCGCCGGTAGTTTACCGTTTGTCGCAGGTTGAACTAATAGATACTCCGGGAATAGATGAAGTTGACGGCGAAACTCGCGAAGCTTTGGCACGCCGCATCGCTCAACAAGCCGATCTGATTTTATTCGTGGTTGCTGGCGATATTACGAAGGTGGAATACTCGGCGCTTTCGCAATTGCGGGAAGCGGGAAAACCGATGTTGTTGGTGTTTAATAAAATTGACCAGTATCCCGATGCAGACAGGCTGGCAATCTATCATAAAATTAGGGACGATCGCGTGAAAGAATTGCTATCTCCCGATGAAATTGTGATGGCGGCGGCTTCACCTTTGATGGCGAAAGCAGTGCGCCGTCCTGATGGCAGTATGGGCGTGCAAATGACTCGCAGTTTGCCGCAAGTTCAGGATTTAAAGTTAAAGATTTTGGAGATTTTAGATCGGGAAGGTAAGTCTTTAGTAGCGCTAAATACTATGCTCTGTGCTGGGGATATTAACGAGCAATTAGTACAGAAAAAAATGGAGATTCGAGAGACAAGTGCCAATCGAATTATCTGGAACGGAGTCATGACAAAAGCAGTCGCGATCGCCCTCAATCCCGTTACTGTAATTGATATTCTCAGCGGTGCGGTAATTGATGTGGCGATGATTGTCACTCTATCTAAAGTTTACGGCATTGCCATGACGGAATCGGGTGCAGTGGAATTGCTGCAAAAAATTGCTTTGAGTATGGGAGGAATTACTGCTGGGGAATTGGTGGCAAATTTTGGTTTGAGTTCGTTAAAAGGATTGTTAGGTTTGGCAACGCCGGCGACGGGTGGTTTGGCTTTAGGACCTTATATTTCTGTAGCTGTAACTCAAGCTGCGATCGCGGGTGTTTCTTCCTACGGAATCGGTCAAGTTACTAAGGCTTATTTAGCTAACGGTGCGTCTTGGGGAGATGACGGGCCGAAGGCTGTGGTAAGTAAGATTTTAGCTTCTTTGGATGAGGATTCTATTATGAATCGAATTAAGGATGAATTGCGGGCAAAGTTGAATTTGAAAAGTGTGGAAAAACAGCAATCTTAGTGATTTGTTATTTGGTGTTTAGTCGGGAGTGCGATCGAACTTGCTCAAAAATGGTCTATCTCCTAGGCTTCTTTGTCACTCTCCCAGGTAAGACTTTAGGAAATTGGTATTAACCGGAACTGCCCCGCAGGGGGTAAATTCCGGTTAAAGAAGCAATGCTTTCTTGACTCTTGAATTAGAGTTTGTTGAAGCGCGTTGCCTCAAATTTAGCTAAGTTCGTTACGTGACACTAACCTAGAAACTGCCTAGTACCTTTCCTAGCATATCCAACCAGCCAGAAGCTTCAACACCATTTTGACTGGAAATGCGAGCACCAGCGATCGTCCGTTTAACAGGTTCAGCTTGAATCGGAAGTTTAGGTGATTTCATGATTTTTCTCCTTGTGTGATTGTTGTTGGTTCGCCTAACACCTACCACTGATTACGCGGTACGTGTCCGGCCTGGATGGGAATTTTCACGATTGGTTCTCCTTTGTTAACGATGAAATGATTGATGAATAATTGACACTTACCTCAAGCAATTTCTAAGGCAATGCTATGTCATATCCAGTCATTAAGCCCAAATCCGACCTTTTACTTTTAAGTCAGACGGCTTTTTAACTGTCGAATATGATGTTGTAGCTATTTCGTCAGCTATCTTTTTAGATACCTCTGTAGATACCTGTGTAGATACCTCAGATG
>JBOFTL010001012.1:0-2119 GCA_051652045.1 Microcoleus sp.
ATTCGCCAAATTTGCCGATCGACTTTTCCAATCCCCGCACAATTAAAACTAATTTTTTATTAGGTTCTCGCTTAATAGTAGGTAAAATTTTGATGATTTCATCTCGGAGGAAACGCAAATTCTCATCAAAATTCAAAACTTCAAATTGAGTTTCTTGAGAAATCGGATTATTTTTCAATTCCTCAATTAGAAAATCAGCTTCCGTATTAAAATTAACTTCTACAAACCCAATTGTAAACTTATCCGAAAAATCAACAAACGTCAACAGTTGAGTAAATACCTGCGGATTGCGCGATATAAATCGCCTAATTTCTAAATCTCTATTATTCTGGGTTGACATTAGATTCTCTCGCATCTCGAAGAGCTTTTTTGAATTCTTCACTTTGCTTGACTACCGGATTCGGATAGTTCCATCGATTTTTGCCGTTGTATTCCAAAACCGAAGTATTGAATAACATTAATTGACCGACATCATCTTTAGTAATATTTTTCGTCAAACAAACTTCAGCTAAAACTGGGTAGTGACTTTGCGGAATAAACCGCTCAAAATTAAATTGCTCTTGTTTAATTGCATAAATAACATCTTCAGCATTTATTTTATCGTGCTCGTTAGTGCTGGCAGTTAAACAAGCCGTCTGCATCATCTGCATGAGTTGGCGAACGTGACCCCCGCTGGCTTTTGCCAATTCCAGCAATTGTTCGCGAGACTCAAAGATTTTGTCAACTTCAACCCGGCGTTCGATTAAACTAGCAATAGTATCTAAGCCTGTTTGATTGTAATTTAAGTCACAATCATCTCGATTAAACTCATAGATATTGACCATCGGGACAATGTGAGGATTGCCAAAATTATTATTGAGGTTTTTAGTAGAAGAAAGAACTGAAAGGGGTACTGTGTAAACGATCGTACAATCTAGTTGTTGAAGTTGAGCCGCATAATCAAAAAATAAATTATTCGCTACCTCTGGAGGAACGCGGTCTAAATTGTCAAATATAATCAGAAATCCTTTATATTTGGGAAACTCTTTCCGCAGCTTTTTGACGGCATCATTTAACAGTAAGTTGATATCTGCTTTTAACCGACATCATTAATATCTGTCTCTTCGTTGACCTCCAGATAAATGACGCGATAATATTTTTCCCACTCCTTTTGAATTAGCTTTAATTCGGTACTTTTGCCGCAGCCGCGATGTCCTGTAAACAGGATTGTGGTATACTTTTCGGCTTCTTGAAAATCTAAACGGGTATTCACACTTGCGATCGCTTTTGTTTTGCGAACGCCTGATAAGTTAACATAATAGCGATCGAGGTCATCGCCTTCTAAGGGTTCGACATTACAAAGTTGATAAGCAGCTTTGAGGGTAGTGGCGCGGTTGACAGGATGAGCAGTCATAGGTTTTTAATGTAGTAGATTTGTTGCGGGCAACCTGAACAATCGATCGAAGTTATGTTTTGTTTAATTCTATTGTAAGACTTACGCACGACTGTTGAGAAACCGGGTTTCTTTGTAAATTTTTCGTCATCATCTGAAATTTTTCAAAGAAACCCGGTTTCTGTGCCAAAGTGCTAAATAAGTTCGATCGCGCGTGCTTAAGGCAAATCCGTCTCGCCCATCAAATAAAGGTCGCACTCCCGCGCCACGCCGCGCCCTTCATTAATCGCCCAAACCACCAAACTTTGACCCCGGCGACAATCCCCAGCCGCAAATACTCCCGGAATGCTAGTCGCATACTTTTCGTGCTCCGCTTTCACGTTACTGCGGGCGTCGCGTTCCAATCCCAAAGCATCCAGCAGCGGCTGTTCCGGCCCCAGGAAGCCCATCGCCAGCAACACGAGTTGCGCCGGCAACACTTTCTCCGTACCCGGAATCTGTTTCGGAATGAACTG
This sequence comes from Microcoleus sp., assembly GCA_051652045.1. Taxonomy (GTDB): domain Bacteria; phylum Cyanobacteriota; class Cyanobacteriia; order Cyanobacteriales; family Microcoleaceae; genus Microcoleus. The sequence continues at coordinate 1,888 of JBOFTL010001012.1, forward strand.
TCCTTTCTCGTTTTTCTCCCACTCCACCTCAACGGTGTGTACGGCGGTGACATTGCCGTTTTCATCGCCCTCGAACTTAGTCGCCGTGGTGAGGTAGCCGCGGGGGTCATCGCCAAACTTGGCTGCGGCTTCTTCTTGGCCGTAATCCAAACGGTAGACTTTCGGCCATTCCGGCCAGGGATTGTTGGCCGCGCGTTCTGCCGGCGGTTTGGGCAGGATTTCTAGCTGGATC
>JBOFTL010001013.1:0-8148 GCA_051652045.1 Microcoleus sp.
CATCCCAAGATAAGCAGGCTATTCCCCAATAGACTTGGGTTCCCAATTTAAAATATTTAAACTGGTTTAGTAAACTATTTGGCACGCTATGTCCAACTCTGTGCTAAAACATTCCATTCTAACTTTCAGAGTCAAGTAGACTATTATAACTTACCCCGATACTGCTGGGAAATTAATTTGGGCGAGTTGAGTTAGGCTCGAACTCGGCCTGGAGGATATATAGATGGTAGGGACTATACTCCCAGCATCAGCCGCCAGTGACGCAGGGTGCGGGGGTTTCGCGATCGCCCGAATTTTCGGCAGCGGGGAAATCGGGGGGCTGGGGCGGCAGATTTTCTGGATTTTCTGCTGCGTTGGGGGGGGTCTGAAGGTGATTTAAAGTATCTACAAAATCTCGAATCCCTTGAAACTGGCGGTATACAGAGGCAAAACGGACATAAGCTACTTCGCTTAGCGGTCGCAGGCGCTGCAATACCAGTTCCCCAATTTCCGAACTGGGGATTTCTCTGAGCGATCGACCTTGGAGTTCTGCTTCAATTTCTTCTGCTAGGGTTTCCAGTTGTGCCGATGATAAACCCGTTTTTTCGCAAGCTCTAATCAGCCCCCTGACTAATTTTGACCTGTCAAAGGACTCGCGCTTCCCGTCTCGCTTGATCACTCCTACCGGCACAAACTCAATGCGTTCGTAAGTTGTGAAGCGATGCAGGCATTTCAAACACTCGCGCCGCCGACGGATGCTTTGACCGGATTCGGCTGAGCGCGATTCGAGAACGCGACTGTTGGTGTACTGGCAGGAGGGACAGTGCATGATTATCGATATCTTAACTGTCGTTTCAAGCAAATTGCAATTCATCCGACCGATCGGGCCAGTTGAATTGTGGGACTGGAAAATTGGCTCAGCATGGAATGCTGATGATTGTTTGAAGGTTTTTGAAGGTAGAAGGACACCAGGAAATAACAATCGATCGCGCAAATTTTACCTTACCGGATAATGCAGGTAAAAATTCAGCATCAGTCCTTCTACCTTCTACCTGGGGGTGCGGTAATTATTTGCCGATCCGGGGAGGTTCCCGAAAGGCGATCGCAAAAAACAGTACGCCTAAGGCTAAAGTCAAAATCAAAATGTAAGCAACACTTTCCATGTTAAATTTTCCTATGTTCCGCTTCTGTATTATTTTATCCCAATTGTTACTTGCTCAATTCACAGATATTCGGGAAAAATCAAGTTTGTCAGTATCGGCAACCGTCAAAAGTTAAGAGCTGCCGATCGCTTGTCAATCGGTAGGATTACTCAATTATAGCAGAAAGCAGCAGGCAGAAGGCGTTAGTTATCTGGGAGAGAGTCAATAATTTAAGGGTTAATAATTTCCGATCGCTCTTGGTGGTTGAGAGTGTGGCAAGGTGAATTCAGTTTGTGCAAAAAAACCCGGTTTCTTCAAGAAACCGGGTTTTTGAGTATCTAGGGAACTTTACAGTTGCCCGATCGTCCAGAATCGAATCTAGATAGATTCTTCTCTTCTGGTAGTCAAGTCGCCCAACTTTTGGAACAAACCGAACTCGACTTGCTCTTCCAAATCCGGATCGATACCGGCAAACACGTCGCGGAAGATAGTCCGAGAACCGTGCCAGATGTGACCGAAGAAGAACAGCAAAGCAAAGCAAGCGTGTCCGAAAGTGAACCAACCGCGAGTAGAAGTACGGAATACACCGTCAGATCCCAAAGTTTCGCGATCGAACTCAAACACTTCGCCCTTTTGAGCGGCGCGAGCAAACTTCTTAACATCCAGAGGATTCTTAAATGTTTGACCGTCGAGTTCGCCACCGTAGAAGCTGACAGTAACTCCACTTTGTTCAAAGCTATATTTAGATTCTGCGCGGCGGAAAGGAATGTCAGCGCGGACGATCCCATCTTTATCCGTCAAAACCACTGGGAAAGTTTCAAAGAAGTTCGGGAGGCGGCGTACCGAAAGCACCCGACCTTCGCTGTCTGTAAATACTGGATGTCCCAGCCAAGACTTAGCAATACCGTCACCGTTGACCATCGGACCGGAACGGAACAAACCACCTTTAGCTGGTGAGTTGCCCACGTAGTCGTAGAAAGCCAATTTTTCAGGAATTTGTTCGTAAGCTTCTTGGAAGCCAGCACCGGAGGCTAAAGTTGCTTGAGCTCTGCGATCGATTTCTTGTTGGAAATAGCCGCTGTCCCACTGATAGCGAGTCGGACCGAAAAGTTCGATCGGAGTAGCAGCGGAACCGTACCACATCGTACCTGCAACTACGAAGGCTGCGAAGAATACTGCAGCGATACTGCTAGAAAGTACAGTTTCGATATTTCCCATCCGCAAAGCTTTGTAAAGCCGTTCCGGCGGGCGGACTGTCAAGTGGAACAAACCAGCAATTACACCGACGACGCCGGCTGCAATGTGGTGAGCTACAATACCGCCGGGATTGAACGGGTCAAAGCCTTCAGGGCCCCAAGCCGGAGCCACGGGCTGGACGTGACCGGTCAAACCGTAGGGATCGGACACCCACATTCCCGGACCGAAGAGTCCTGAAAGGTGAAATGCTCCGAAACCGAAGCACAGCAGGCCGGAGAGGAACAAGTGAATGCCGAACATTTTCGGCAAATCGAGGGCGGGTTCGCCTGTGCGGGGATCTCTGAAGAGTTCCAAGTCCCAAAATACCCAGTGCCAAACTGCTGCTAAGAACAGCAAGCCCGAGAGAATAATGTGAGCGACGGCGACGCCTTCAAAAGACCAGAAGCCAGGATCGACATTGGTTTCGCCGGTGATGCTCCAACCGCCCCAAGAACCCGTGACGCCTAAGCGGGCCATGAAGGGGAGGACGAACATCCCTTGACGCCACATCGGATTTAGGACAGGATCTGTGGGGTCAAAAACTGCTAGTTCGTACAGGGCCATTGAACCGGCCCAACCTGCCACGAGGGCAGTGTGCATTAAGTGTACAGCAATCAATCGGCCTGGGTCATTTAAGACGACTGTGTGTACGCGATACCAGGGTAATCCCATTTTTCTGATAAAAATGAAAGTTATCTAAAGAAGTGTATCGATTCCCCGGTACTTTCGCAATAGTCTCTCAGTTTTCATTCATTCGATCGCGCGGTTGGCGAGTAAGCACCCTGTGACATCCCCCCGCACTTCCCGTGGAGGGTAAGTGCGGGGTGACAACTATAAAGCGCGATCGCAAATCATTTGTGAATTTCTTGCTCCCTCCCCTGATTCACGGGGAGGGCTGGGGTGGGGTTAAAAATTTACGATTCATTTAGGATTGCTGTATCACGAATTGGCATTCTTGGTTTTTCTTACACCCTGACGAGAGGAAGGTAGGTTGAGTAGAGGGGGAGTAAGGCTACTAACTACGTCATTCGCCAACAATTTCTCTACGGCTGGGGAGATCTCACTTACGATCGGATGGTTTATGAGATGAAATCCCACCCAGCATATCGGGCGCTACTTGCTAAAGTCAGCTAACAAATCTTGATGGTATCAGATAAGAATTGGCAAGCTTTTTTCGAGGATTTGAAAGTTTACGCTCGGGAGGTTAGCAAAATTTACCGGACGCCCCAAGTTACCGAAGTACAAAGATAAAGTTAAGGGGCGAAATCTGCTCGTTTATACAGTTCAAGCAATTAGCAGCCCACAATTAAAAAAAGAATTATCAAACTTTCTGGAACAGACATTTCGATAACAAGCACTGTCAAGCCTGAGCAAATTTGTCAAGTGAGAGTAGTTCCCAAATGCGATCGTCACTTCATCGAGGTAATTTACAATGAACCGGAGTCCACCATCGATCGAGAGAAGGCTGCGTAACTCCAGGTTCAAAAAAAATCGGAAACTTCGGAAACTACAGATCGTGGAAGTATAAAGTAGCAAGCAGAAGTTTTTGTTTGTAATTCCTCCAACCTGCTAATTTATTACGATAGATGACAGTACCTGTCGGTATAGAAAATGAATGTTTACAATATTTCATTATACCTACTTATTTTTTAAGCTCACATTTCTCGATCGCGCCTTTTTATGAGCAATAACCCCGGCAAATTCGGTCTGCGTGCCACCCTCGTAGTTCCCTTCGTCATCCAAATTTTTGCGGCTGTTGGGCTAGTAGGCTACCTGTCGTTTCGCAACGGACAGCAAGCGGTTAACAATGTTGCTAGCCAGTTACGCCGTGAAGTGGCAGCTCGCGTCCAAACCAAACTCACGAGTTATTTGGCTGGGCCTCATTTAATCCAGCAAATTCACATCAATACGATTCGCCAAAATTTGCTAGACCCGAATAATTTTAAACAAATGGAAGGCTATTTTTGGCAGCAAAGTCAATCCCTCGATCGCCATATTGGCACCATTGCCTTTGCCAATCCCAAAGGGGAATTTGTCGGTGCTAATAAGTCAGAAGGATACACGGTAATAGCGAATGAAGAAACTGGTAATGCCATTCGCAGATATGCCGTTGACAGTCAAGGAAATCGCCTCAAACTCATTCGAGAAAGACCGAATTATGATGCTCGAACTCGCGATTGGTATCAAGCTGCTATTAAAGTGGGCCGCCCGACCTGGAGCGCGATCGATACTTCTGCTTTAGGTGACAGACTTGACTTGTCAGCAGTCTCCCCTTTCTACGATCGTCAGGGAACGCTTCAAGGAATTTTTCTTACGGATCTTTCCCTCGGGCAAATTAGCGATTTTCTCCACAGTTTTACTGTCGGCAAATCGGGAAAAATTGCGATCGTCGAACGTAACGGACTGATAGTTGCTAGTTCCGCAATTCTTAAACCTTTTACAGTCGATTCTGGAGGTAAAACCCAGCGCTTGCGTGCCGACAAAATTAGCGATACTTTAACGCAAAAAGCCGCTCAATACTTATTAGAGGAATTTGGCGATTTAAATAAAATAGATACCGCCCAGCAGAGGGAATTCTTGCTTGATGGCAAGAAACAGTTCGTGCAAGTTACCCCTTTTCGAGATGAATTGGGTATTTTAGATTGGCTGGTTATCGTAGTTGTTCCCGAAGCCGATTTTACAGCAGAAATAGATGCTAATACTCGCACGACAATCCTGCTGTGTATTGTTACTTTAATCGTGGCAACGATCGCGGGTATTGTCACCGCTGCTTGGATTGCCAAACCACTGCAAAAACTTTCTGAAGCATCCGCAGCAATTACCGCCGGAAATTTAGAACAGCAAGTTCCACCCAGTATCATCATTGAAATCGGAAAATTAGCAAATTCATTCAACAGCATGGCAGGACAACTTCAAGCATCTTTTGCCACCCTAGCCAAGCAAAATGAAGATTTAAAAGAGCTCGATCGAATCAAAGATGAATTTCTTGCCAATACATCTCACGAACTTCGCACACCCCTCAACGGCATTATTGGTATCGCTGAATCCCTGATCGATGGTGCCACAGGAGAACTTTCCCACAAAACTCAAACTAACCTCACTTTAATTGTCTCCAGCGGTCGCCGCTTATCTAATTTAGTTAACGATATTCTCGACTTCTCTAAATTGAGGCACAAAAATTTAGAATTGCGACTCAAACCTGTAGATTTACGAGCAGTTACCAATGTAATTTTGACTCTCAGTAAACCTCTAGCTGCTCCCAAGAATTTGCAATTAATTAACTCCATTTCTCCAGAATTACCTCCAGCCCTAGCAGACGAAGATCGCCTCCAACAGATTTTGCACAACTTGGTAGGAAATGCGATTAAATTTACGCCTCAAGGTACGGTGACAGTTTCAGCAGCAACGCTCGATCGACCTCATGGATCGCGATCGAATTCCCAAACATCACCGCATACTAATACTCAATTAGCTATTACCATTTCTGATACTGGGATTGGCATTGCAGAATCTCAATTTGAGAGAATTTTTGCATCCTTTGAACAAGCAGAAGGTTCTAGCGTTCGAGAATATGGCGGTACGGGATTGGGTTTGGCAGTTACCAAACAACTGGTTGAATTACATGGCGGTGAAATTTGGGTGGAGTCTCAGATGGGAGTTGGTTCGCAATTTACATTTACTTTGCCTATTTCCACTGCCCAAACGGAACCAAAAATTGCAATGCCTGAGAGTCAGGAAACTGCTATGTACGATTTAGGAATTCCGATATTCAACCAAGATTTACCAGCGGTAATTAATAACAATAAAAATCTGTTAAAAGTTTTGATTGTTGATGATGAACCCATTAACCGTCAGGTACTGATCAATAATCTTTCTCTGTGCAATTACGATATTACTGAAGCCAGTAACGGTCAAGAAGCTTTAGCAGTTATGGAAGGCGGTTTAATTCCAGATTTGATTTTGCTAGACTTGATGATGCCGCAGATGAACGGTTATGAAGTTTGTGAAAAAATTCGCGAACGTTTTCCAGCTTACGAATTGCCGATCGTCATGCTAACTGCCAAAAATCAAGTAGCAGATATTGTCGAAGGATTTGAATCGGGAGCTAATGATTATTTGGCGAAACCGATTCAAAAAAAAGAAATGCTAGCTCGCATCAAAACCCATATTTCTCTTGCCAAACTCACTGCCGCTTACGGGCGATTTGTGCCGCGCAATTTTCTCAAATTCTTAGACAAAGAAAGTATTATTGACGTGCAAATCGGCGACCAAGTACAGCAAGAAATGACGATTATGTTTTCTGATATTCGATCGTTTACAACTTTGTCAGAAGCGATGACGCCTCAAGAAAATTTTAATTTTATTAATGCTTATCTCAGTCAAGTGAGCCCAGTGATTCGGCAGCATCGAGGCTTTATTGATAAATATATTGGCGATGCGATTATGGCTTTGTTTCCCGAGTCAGCTAATGATGCCGTGCAAGCTGCGATCGCGATGCAAAAACAAGTAGCAATTTACAACGAACACAGGCAACAGCAAGGTGAGATTCCGATTTCGATAGGTATTGGTTTGCACGCGGGGAATTTAATGTTGGGAACCGTTGGCGAAGCAGAAAGAATGGATACGACAGTGATTGCTGATGCTGTTAATTTAGCTTCTCGTTTGGAAGGCTTAACTAAGCTGTACGGGGCGGGAATTTTGATTAGCGAGCCTACTCTATCTCAACTCGAAAATTTACAAATTTACCACACTCGGTTTCTCGATCGAGTTAGAGTGAAAGGCAAAACAGAATCTGTTGCTGTTTATGAAATTTACGATCCAGAACTAGGATTGTACGAGCGATTAAAAATGCAGACTCAAGAAAAATTCGATCGCGGAGTCACGGCTTACAATTCTCAAAGTTTTGCTACGGCTCAACTAATCTTTGAAGAGGTATTAGTAAACAATCCGGACGATCGCGCGGCTTTACTTTATGTCAAACGCTGCCAGCACTATCAACAATATCCCGTGCCGGAAGGATGGGAAGGTGTGGCAGATTTAGATTTTAAATAGCGAAGGAAGAAGGAAGAAGGAAGAAGGAAGAAGGAAGAAGGAAGAGGGAAGAAGGAAGAAGGAAGAAGGAAGAGGGAAGAAGAAAGAGGGAAGAGGGAAGAGGGAAGAAAGCACAACTATCAACTCTCAACTATCAACTCTCAACTATGAGGGCGGGCACGGGGGCACCGCCCCTACCAACTATCAACTCTCAACTCTCAACTCTCAACTCTCAACTATCTAACGAGATGCTAAAATTAAACCGTACCATTGGTCGGTCGGGATTTGTTTTCTCACCTGAAATCCCAAACTTTCGACAGCTTGTTTAGCTGCTGCGTGAGTGCGATCGGGCCACAAATGATATTCTAAAGACAGGTTTTGCACTCGCTGCCAAGCCTCTCTATCTTCAAACAGCAACCATTCTGCACCTTCGCAATCTACTTTAGCTAAATCGACTCTACCGCCAATGCGATCGATCGCCCTTTGCAGCGATACCATCGGAATATTTCCCCTGTCGCTAACAGTCGATCGACTTTTTCCAGATACTTCCCGAATGTTGAGTTCTACTTTGCCATCTGTTGCGCCTACAGCTTCCATGAAATACGTAAAATTTGCGATTTGAGATTGATTTTCGAGATAAGTTTCTAAGTTAGGATTCGGTTCGTAAGCGTGAATGACTGATTGGGGAAAGCGATTGCGGGCCGCGATCGGAAACAAGCCGACATTTGCCCCAATATCTAGAATTTTCAGCAAAGAAGCA
>JBOFTL010001014.1:0-3870 GCA_051652045.1 Microcoleus sp.
ATTGGGTGGGGGAGTTATGCGAAGTGGGGGGAATTTTTGAGTAAAAATTTAGGGACGCGCGATCGAGCGCCCCTAAAGGTTGTGTGTGGTATTCAAGTTATTAAGCCAGATGCAAGAAAACGGTTTTAGGGCAAAGGTAAATAAACAATTCTGTCTCGATATTCATCCTCCTCAGAGGCAAGGGCAGCTAAAATCAATTCTTCAAGATTTTCGCCAATCCTAAAATTGGGATATAGAGGGTTTACATTTTTATCAATTAAGTAAGTGAAAGTTTTGAGGCTATTATTAGGAATGAGGTTAAAGTAAGTCGAGTTAGTATTTAATTTATAAAGGAATGAGCTCACCCCTTGCGGACCTCCTGATATCTAAAAGCTTTTCAAGAAAGGCATTAGCATCAGTTCCAGGTGATAGAAAAATCAGCACATCACTAAAGGAACAAGAGCTGTTTGGCTCAGAAGTAGCGCACAAAACTGGTCGCTCCCCAACTATCCCAGTTCTTATATATTTTAAACGCCCATTTTGACTAAACTGCTGGAATCTAGCAGATACTGTTTCACAGCGTTGCTTGGGAGACAAGCCCGAAGTGAGGTCTGGGTTAATCCAGACAATTAAGGGTATGCCTCCTCTGGAAGTACGAAGGACTGTTGCTGGTTTTCCCCCACTTAGACCACAATAGAATCTACTCTGTATGTTAATTGGTGAAAGCTGAGTAGCTAGAGGCTCAAGTGCTACTAGCATACTTCTAAAAGTATTGCTGGTAATACCTGCAATTAAATCTGTTCTCCCGGTTCTTGCATCTGGTTTGGCTAATCCATTAATTGCAATTAATTGTCCCTCCTCGTCCAGCACTGGACCACCACTCATACCAGGTTTTATAATATTGAGATTATAAACTAAATCATAACCATCTGTAGAAGCTCGTATGCGATCTAAAATTATTCCATCAGCAGTGATAAAAAGTTGATCGGTAAGGAAAAATTCTGTATCATAACCCACCACATAAATTTTCTGCCTTTGAGATACTTCATCGGAGTTTCCTAGATTGGCAACTCTGTATTCTTGACGGCTATTAAATTGCAATACTGCTAAGTCTACTCCTGGCAGTTTTTGGATTTGGCTATAGTTAACTACATACCGAGTACGGTCAATAGTTTGTACTTGATAGTTGCCATTTTTTTGGACAATTTGCTTATTTGTAAGGACGTAGTAAATATTTCCATTACGACGAACTATTACACCAGAACCACTACTTTTTTTGTCATCCCCAGACCAGTCAATCCTTACTGTAATCTGTTGGGCTTGAGCTTGAATAATCGTGTCTTTAAGATCGATTTTTTGGGATTGGGTTGTTAATGATTTTGATGCTGTTTTTTGTACTTGATATTTCCAAAACGCATAAATAGAAATACTCAATATACACAATCCTACAGCAATCCATTGTCGAGCTTTTGAAGCTTTAAATCTAGCAATTTTTAATTGTAACCGATGACTCTGGCAAATAACAGGCAACCAACTAGCACAAGGAAATTGACCTTCCCAACCTTGCAATCTTTCCCGCGCCTCCCTTACAGCTAAATAAAAAGACTGACCCTCCGAAAAAGAACGAAGAAAATATTTTAAAAATTCCTGTGCTACTTTGTCAGGAACAGGCTCTCGCATCACAATCATTTGAGCTAGATTTAAATCAGCCAAATCCCGCGCCAAACCCAAACCATCACAAGAGTTAAAAATAGCCAGTTGCAAACCTTTTTCGATTGCTTTTTTTAACGAATACCTTAAATCCGAGATAGTTAAACTCTCTGTCTTATTAATATATATGATTCCTGTCTCTCCTTTCGTGCAGCTATGTCCTGCAAAAAATAGAATCTGCCAAGACTTTTCCCATAGTTTATTTGTGACTTGTTCGCGATTTGGGTTAACCAAAAACTCAACTTTAACCCCCCGAATAGAATTTAAAAGTTTTCTATCTTCTTCAACATTAATTCCCTCAGAATCACCTAAAATTGCCAAAATATTCACTTGATTATTAACGATTTTGGCTGATATGACTTCTTTGAACTTGGGTGCACTGACACTAATTTCTGCTTTAGGGTAACGTTCCAAGATATCCCAAAGATGCCAGGGAAGTTGTAGTAGTTGAATATTTGAAGTTTGAATAATCAACCGCAATTCATCATCTTCTTTTAAATGGGCAATCAATTCTTCTCTAATATGACTAAATTGCTGGGATTTTAACCATTGATTAAAGTTGAGACTCAAATTCTTAGCTTTGGCATTAACGTCACCAATTGAAAAGTTAGTATTTTGTGCGACTTTTGCCTCTAATTTTCTAACCTTTACCCCAATAAAACCATAATAAGTTACCTTCCAACTGATGTAAGACTCAACCAGTCCGGGGGTTGGCGGTAAAGATCCGATTTCCTGAATAGTTGCAGGTTTCCCCTCCTCTCCTAATTGTAATGTGACCGAAAAACCTCTATTGTCCAAGTCTCCTTCTGCAAAAGTCAGAACAACTAACTTCCCCATCGCTTTCTCCTGATTGGATGACAAAATTTTTCACAACACCACCACCGCTTAAAGCTACTTTAACACTAAACCGCTCTCCAAGCAGGCGGCTGAACTCCAATTGTATCCAATTATTTGCTTGGCTCGATCGCACTTTCAGAGCAAACCACCAGTATCATCCAGTACGATCGGCATAGTGCTTTTAATCTAGGAAATCTGTTTCTGCAAAACGGTAACGTTCAAATAAATCCCACAAATACCAAGGCAATCGCCGCAACTGGGGATTTTCAGTCTGGACAATTACTCGCACGGTTTCTCTGGTATTTACCTTTTCCAGAAACTTCTCTTTTAGAGGGCGAAATGTCTCGGAATTGAGCCAGTTATTTAACTCATTTTTCAAAAGCTTGCTGTTTGCGATTAAATCAGTATCCGAACGATTGCTGACTTGTGCGGTTTTTGGTATCATTCTGCCAGACACCTTTTGGCGGTAATCTGACTGCCATCGATCGTACAATGAATCGATCGCAGATGCCGGGAGTTTTCCTAGGAAAGATGCAGGGAAGCCGCCCTCTTCCCACACCTGTAACGTCACGGGAAAACCCCGTTGAAAGTCTCCCTCTCCCAGACTCAAAACAACTAATTTACCCATGACTTACCCTTTACCCTAAATTAGATAACAAAATCTTCTACAAGACTCGCATCTCCTAAAGCTACTTTAACACTAAATCTTTCTCCAGGCTCACCGCTAAACTCCAATTGTATCCAATTATCAGCACTTCTAGATCGCGCTTCCAAAAACACCTCACCAGCATCCAAAACAATCATCTGCACGTCGGGCGGCAAGTAAGTTTGATTACCACCTGGCCTTAGCTGCAACGTGATATTCCATTTATTGTTTGGTTCCGGATTGAAATAAACAATTAATGCTACCGGATGACCTACTAATTGAATTCCTAAATCTATCATTCTACCCCGTGCTTGGGAAGGTCGATCGCCCTCATTTTCTTCCGATCGACTTCCCCCTCTAGCTGCTAGCAAATTAACACCATGAACTTCCACTAATTCATCCAAAAATAACCACATTTTAGAAAAAATACTTTCAGTTAAATTCACAACTTTTTGCATGGTAGATTCCTTCCCAATTCGGCGATTATAAAGCTGTTCCCTCAAATCCTCAACAGCTAACAGCGCCCCCCACTGGGCAAAGGGCATCTTCAATCTAGGCGAATATAGTGAAGGTTGGCCCAACTCACCGATTAATCTATCTGCTTGGTTGCGAGATAATCTCGGTAACGGTTGAATTTCGGCTTTCTCGGCAGGACAAAGTTGCTTGGGGATGTGCCAAAAAGTTTCGTACTAAGTGTA
>JBOFTL010001015.1:0-4464 GCA_051652045.1 Microcoleus sp.
TAGTTTGCAGTCTATCGTTAGCTTGCTGCAAAGCCTCCTGGACTTCCAGGCGTTCGGAAAGGTCTGATTGAATGCCGATAAAGTAAGTTAAATTACCGCTGTCGTCTCGCACGGGAGACAGGCACAATTTATTCCAGAACCCAGTGCCATCTTTGCGATAATTTTTAATTGTCACCTGAATTTCTCGACCTTCCTGCAAAGCTGTGCGGATGTTAGCTACAGTAGCGCGATCGGTATCCGGACCTTGCAAAAAACGGCAGTTGCGCCCCAATATTTCACGGGCGCAGTAACCTGTAATCCGTTCAAAGGACGGATTGCAATATACGATGGGAAAATCGGGATCTCTGGCATCGGCAATGACAATACCGTTGTTGGTAGCTGCTAAAGCTCGATCGCGCAGTTGCAGTGCTTCTGACATACTGGTGCGATCGTCGCCCCCCCCCACTTCACCTAAATTAGAAATTGACTGGCTCTCTCGGCTTCCCATGAGCAAAACTTTGAAGCAAACCCTTACAATTTCCGAGTTTTTCTTACTGTAGCGTTTTTGGGTACTCGTGCAAGGTAAATTCAAATGCGGTTTGACGATGTGGAGAATTGCCAGCCGGATGCGGGCGGCGTGACAGAGGTGTAGTTTGGGGAGAGATTTCGATCGCGCAACCCCGTTAGCCCGCATGAGATCTTTCGACGCCCCAGAATCCGACAGGGGTTGAAAACCCCTGTCTCATAGCGAAAGTCCTCTGCAAGAGGACTGGGTTAATATTTTAATTTAGCTAAACAGACGGGAATCCCCACACTATACCGCCTCGGTTAGTGTGGGATGAGAGCAAAAAACACCATTTACAAGCAGATTCTACAGTCCTCTTTGAGAGGACTTTCGCTATGAGGCAGGGAATTAATTCCCTGCCGGATTGTCGGGCAGTCAAACTATTCTAAAACGCTATATTTACCTTGCCGGAGTTGCCGGTTGACCGCTGGGCGGCGCAATATTAATTAACGGCAAACTGTTGTTTCCTCCCATCACTGTCGGAAACTTGCCATCCCATTTTTGAATTGCTTGTTGCTGCAAAATTTCGGGGGTTAAACTCTGCCGCTGCAATCGCTGGGCTTCTGCTTGACCTTTGGCACGGTTAATTTCAGCTTGGGCCTCCTGCGTCGCTTTTTTAACTGCAAATTCCGCTTGTTTCGCTTCTTGTTCTGCTATCTGTTTGGCTTCGATCGCCTTGCTAAATTCTGGAGAAAAGCCAAAATTAATCAAGGACACATCTCTCACGATGACGCCGTAAGGTTCCAAGCGTTTTTTAAGGCTGCTGTCGATTTCGTTTTTGAGTGCGTTTCGTTGGGTAATAATTTCTTCTGCTGTTTTGTTAGCGGTTGCTGCTTTGAGCACTTCAGAAATTGCCGGACTGAGAATGCTGGTGACAATTTGTTCTTCGTCTCCGATTTGCTGGAAAACTTGATTGGCTTTCGCCGGGTCGATGTTCCAGTTGACTGCTAAATCCGTACTCACTTTTTGCAAGTCTTTGGATGCTGCATCGGCTTGGATGTCAGTTTTTTGCACCCGCACACTTAGGGTTTTGACTGAGGTGACGATCGGTATTATCGGGTGGATTCCTTCGTCAAGAATCGTGTTTTGAACTTTGCCGAAGCGCATCATAATTCCCCGTTCCCCAGCACCGACGAGGGCAAAGGGTCTGAGAATGAGGGCGGCGATCGCCAGAACTATGCCACCAACAACATACAGAGCTAAATTGTACTTAAATGACTGCATTGTTTTCATAGATTTTTTACCTTTACATAAATGCTCTAGCGGTTTTCAAGTAAATCACAGATGCTGCTAGTTTTTACTAATCACCTACTACTCACCAAACACTCAGGGTTATTAGTCTCCCACCTCAAACAAGCCGATTATTTTTAGAACTAGCTTTAAACCCCTGCCTCAAAAACTTTGCCCTCAACTCTCAACTCTCAACTATGCTAATTATAACCTTTGAATTTTTGAGTTGCAAGACGCATAAATTCATTTAATTTAATTCATAAAACTCATATTTCTCATTTTCTTAAGTCTGCCCCGGCGTGAGGGTCTACACCCCTCGATCTCCTACCACCTACCACCTCATACCTAATTCTTCCTTCTTGCTTCTTCTTAGAGCTTTTGATAAATTAATGTTTCAACATCTTGACAGTTGGTTGACTTGTAGGTAAGTGAGAAATCAAGCCCCCGAGTGCGGGTTAAATTATACTGTGTAGAACGTAAAAGAAATAATTAAAAAATTATAAATTATTCTCTTTCTACTAAAGTAAGACAGGTCGCAGAAAAGAAAAATATCTAGTTTCAAAAAGCCGCAAAATAAGTTAAACTTAGATGAGAACGGTTGAAGAGAGTTTAAAATGTTACAGCAGGTTTGGCCGCAGACAATTGAAGAGGCGATCGCCACTCAAGAAGAACTCCGGTCAAAGGTAATCCTTGAAAACCAATTGGAAACAGTGCGGTACGTTGCAGGCGTCGATGTCGGCTACGACAGCACTGACTCCGTGTCGCAAGCGGCTGTAACAGTTTTGAGCTTTCCGGACTTGCAGTTGGTGCAGCAATCTGTAGTCCGCAGCCCGACTACTTTTCCTTACGTTCCGGGTTTCCTGTCATTTCGAGAAGTGCCGGCAGTTCTCGAAGCCCTAGCAAAAATCGATCTGATGCCAGACTTGATATTGTGCGACGGTCAAGGACTCGCTCACCCCCGAAGGTTCGGCTTAGCCTGCCATTTGGGAGTGGTGACAGGAATTGCGACGATCGGAGTTGCGAAAACTAGATTTATTGGAGAGCATTCAGAAGTAGGACACTCGCGAGGCAGTTGGCAGCCCTTGCTTGACGGTGTAGAAACCGTCGGTGCAGCACTCAGAACTCAAGGGGGAGTAAAACCGATCTATGTTTCTATCGGTCACAAGGTAAACTTGATGGGGGCGATCGATTACGTGCTGCGCTGCGCGCCCAAATATCGATTGCCAGAAACAACTCGATCGGCCGACAAACTAACATCCGGGTAGCGGGCGATCGAGAAGGGGAGCAAAGAAATTCAATCTAAAAAGATAAGACAACTTCTCTCTTGTGAATTTTTACATTGAATTTTGATGGCTCGCCCTTCACTCGAAAAATCTTCTGAATCTTTCGCAGATCTGTCTGAAATTCCATCCTTCCAGCGAAATAAAGAACTACTGTACCTGAGAAAGAGGTACACAAGTTGGAAGATTTCTAGAATGATTCAAAGCACACTCAAAAATCAAAAACAAACAAGGAGACTGTGTCATGGCTGAAAAGAGCAAACGCGGATTCGCATCTATGGACGCAGAAAAACAGCGCGCAATTGCCAGCAAAGGCGGCAAAGCTGCACACGCAAAAGGCACTGCACACGAATTCACCTCTGAAGAAGCCAGACAAGCTGGTCAAAAAGGTGGGGAAGCCGTGAGCAAAAATCGGGAACACATGGCTCAAATCGGTCGTGAAGGTGGCCGGAAAAGCCGCAAAAGCGAAGCTTCATAAACCTTCACACTCTGGTTCTGCAACTTCCGAGTCGCACCCGCTGGAATTTGACACGCAGCGCTAGCACATTGTAGTGCAGCGGGTAGTGCGATCGAACTCCCAACCTGCAGTTCGATTGCTGCTTCCCCGCATCCAAACTAGCGGTAGGTGCGATGCCACAAACCCCTTTCTAGGGGTTTTTTGTTTGTTTGTAAAAAATTATTGCCTCGAGTAAAAACGTACAGATCGAAAGATAAAGATAACGTAATATTCTTGTATATTTGAAGGGACTTACAATTATGACAAACCAGCTCACCTTAAACTGGAAAAATGAAGCTGGGGTGCATCACAATCGAACAATTCAAGACTCAGAACCGAGCAAAAATCCCGGAACGGTGAGGTTAGGGCGCGATCCGGCCAAGTGCGATTTAGTATTTTCGCATCAAAGCGTATCGGGACTGCACGTAGAAATATTTTTCGATCGAGAGTCAAAAGAATTTAAAGTACGGAATTTGCGTCCCAGCAATCCGCCGCTGGTAGATGGAAAAATTCTCACTCAAGGAGAAGCAATATTGACTTCGGGAAGCCGCATTCATTTAGGTCAAGTGCAGCTTGAGGTAACAGCAGTAGCGACTGACGCCACAGAACCGCAACAGACTGTGTTGCTTACCGGGCCGCCTGAATCGGCGAATTCCGGGCCGACGGGACCCGTGAAATACGGTTTGCAGTGTCCTAAATGCCACCGAATTTCGCCCTACGCGCACTTAGAATCCGGGTGTTGTTGGTGCGGAACTTCCTTAGCAGCGGCGGCGAGTGTGGTACTCGGACCGTGAATAGTTGAGAGTTGATAGTTGATAGTTGAGGGTCGATCGCAAACAGGTTGACAGGGGATGGCAAGCACCCAACAGTTGACAGTTTTAGGGCGATTTTTTAAGACGAAAATTCAAAAAATT
>JBOFTL010001016.1:0-1804 GCA_051652045.1 Microcoleus sp.
ATCGGCACAGTCAACACTAAGCAGGATGCTGCCATGCTGTAAAATCTGTTTGCTCCTAATTTAACGCTGACAAGATAAACTGCCAGTCCTTGCAGAATCCAGGCAATTAGCAGGGGCAATGCTGCGAGGAAATCTTCTCGAAAGGGAATGACATACAATACAGATAAGACGTGCCAATTGTAAGGATAGATTCTGGCTTGTTCGTGCTCAAACATCCAGTTTCCTGACGGATCTAGTAAGGTAAATGAACCTGTTTGATACCAACGGGCGATCGCGGGCAAATGAAACCACAAAGCATCATAATTAGTTGTGGGTTTCGTGGCGAGATTTTCTAACAGCACGCATCCGGCAAAAGTGGCAGCAACTATAATTAGCAATTCCCAATTATTGAGATATTGTTTGAATTGGGGTAACGGCAAATTTGCGCGATCGCCCCGATTTGTGAGATACTTTATCGCAAAGATACCCGTTGTAAAAAATATTAATTGTGCTATAATAACTCCGGGAAGATTGAGTCGATCGACACTACCTAAAATTAATCCCGTACCCAGTTGTAGGGTAATCCATCCTGTCATCACAACCAGCAGAAAATGAGCTAATGAAGCCTTACTATTTTCTGTTAAATTCCCTTCTGCCAGCGACAAGCACAGTGGAATCGGTCCGACTAAAATGATCAGAAATAAAATAAATTCCCACAAATGTTGCGCAATTAATAGCATGGTATCTGCAACTTATCTAAAATACATCATTTGCAGGGAGCGCACCGCACACCTTGCCACTAATCCTAACAGTTCGTAGTTTGTAGTGAGGACTTCAGTCCGCAATTAGGGACTAAAGTCCCTACTACAAACTAATTTTATCGATCTCAAACGAGCTGACGTAGAAACCGGGTTTTTTACAAAAATTGCCTTTCTGCCTTAAATCCTGTAAAAACCCGGTTTCTTTTTACTAATGACTAATGACTGATGACGGCTGTCAACTGTAAATCGATAGGCTATCAACTATCAACTATCAACTATCAACTATCAACTCTCAACTATCTAGCTTGTTTTTGAGTTTTAGGTTTGGCAACCTCGTTATTTTTAGCCTTGGAAGTGTCAGTTTTTAACAGTTCCGGGAAAGGAGGTTGCAGGTTGACAACTTCGATATCCATGCCCACCGGCAAAGGAGGAAGCTGAGGCAAATCATTTTCCAAATCTTTGAGACTGTTGCCATCTGTTGCTGGCAAAATTTTCGGCATTTGGGGTAATTTGGCAGTTTCCAAAACACCGACCATTCTAGCTAGAGCGAATTCTAACTGAGAGCCAGGGTCGATCGCCACCCAACCTCGATCGGTCATTTGCCGGATCTCGAAGTGCAGGTGAGGCCCGGTGGACATTCCCGTACTGCCGACGCGACCGATAGTATCGCCTTGTTTCACGAACTCTCCCGGTTTGACAAACAATTCCGAAAGGTGAGCGTAGAGAGTTTCCTGAGACTTTTGGTTGTGATTGAGCACTACTGTCAAACCGTAACCGCCCAACCAATCCGCAATGGCAACTTGACCTGCATAAGCTGCCAGCACCGGCGTTCCCATCGGAGCTCCCAAGTCCGTACCCGTGTGAAATCTGCCGTAACCCATCACCGGATGCACCCGCCAGCCGAAGGGCGAAGTAATTGCCGCAGCAATCGACAGGGGAAACAGCAAGCTGCTATTGCCATTTCCGGGCAAACCTGCGGGGCGAGGCGTGAGATTGTAGTAATCAGCAGCCGTACTGCTGCTGCTGGTAACGCTAATGGGCCCGACGGGAATCGATCCGAATCC
>JBOFTL010001017.1:0-4188 GCA_051652045.1 Microcoleus sp.
AAGGGGCGATCGCGGCAGCAGTAATTGAGTTAATATTTTCTATCTTAGAAAATTCGCTGCTGTGCGTTGAAGGCAAAATTACCCAATCGGAATTAGTCGAAAAAGTTGCTGCCGCCACCGCCGGAGCTGGTATTAGTGGCAGTGCGATTACTGGTATTATGTTAGCATTGTGTGCGATATTTCCCCCGATCGCCGCGCTTTTAGGTGCCGCTGCAATACCCTTGGCAGTTACAGGAATTGGTTTCATGGGAATTCGCGCCTGGGAAATCTTTTGTCATGCCGATCGCCTATTTAATATTACCGAACAAATACAAAATTTTCTGGGGATGACGGAAGCAACTATCGAAGCACAACAATAATACAATAATATGGATGCAGTACAGAAAAATCGAGAACAGCAGCACCCGCAATACAGGCGCGATCGAGCTACAGTCGATACTTTATTAACAGCAGAAGCAACCGATTACAATTTAACAGAATTAGCGAGATTAAAAATTCGCTACCGAGGCTTTCCCGGTGCTAAAGACATCCAGCAAGACTTAGAAAAAGTCCTGCAAAAATGGAATTTTACGGAAGAAACGCTTTACGAACAAACTCGCAAAATTCACGCTCAAGGAGATGTTTACAAGCGTCACAAAGACGACCAAGAAGATTGGGTATAAAGTTCATTCTTAGGTTCGTAGTAAGGACTTCAGTCCTTAAGTTCGTAGTAAGGACTTCAGTCCTCTACTACGAACCGTTTGAAAAAAGAAAGATTAAAAATCCTTAATTTTTAACTATCAAACCACCTCTGTCGAAACTTCCATTGCCGGCTGCGGCTGGAATTGGAACAGCGAATAAACCACATTGCGGCGGATATCCGTCATCATATCCAAAAACAGTTCGTAACCCTCAGTTTTGTACTCGATCAGCGGGTCTTTTTGTCCGTAACCTCGCAACCCTACGGACTCTCGCAAAGCATCCATTTGCTGCAAGTGTTCCCGCCACAAAGTATCGATTTGCTGCAAGATAAAAAACCGTTCCGCATCCCGCATTAATTCAGCTCGAATCGAATTAACTTGAGCTTCTTTAATATCGTAAGCGTTGCGTACTTGTTCGTGCAGAAAAGTTTTAATTTCCTCAACCGACAAATCTTCAAGTTGATTGGCTGTCATGTCAGCAAGCAAATAAACAAATTCCTTGACTTTGCTGACAAGTTTTTCAAGTTCCCACTCTTCCGAAGGTAATTCGGGATTGATGTATGCACCTACAATGTCATCCATTGTTTGTTCGGCATACTTAACTACTTGCTCCTTCGAGTCCAAACCTTCCAAAACCCGGCGGCGTTCCGCATAAATTGCCCGACGCTGATTGTTCATCACTTCGTCGTATTCAAACACCTGTTTGCGGATATCGTAATAGTAAGTCTCAACTTTTTTCTGAGCCCCTTCCAGGGAACGAGTCAGCATTCCAGATTCGATCGGCATATCTTCTTCAACACCGAAAGCCTTCATCAAACCGGCAACTCTTTCGCCTCCAAAAATCCGCAGCAAATTGTCTTCTAAACTTAAGAAAAACCGCGTCGAACCGGGGTCGCCTTGCCGTCCCGCCCTACCTCGCAATTGATTGTCAATGCGGCGGGATTCGTGACGTTCAGTACCGATAACGTGCAGTCCTCCAACAGTGACCACTTCATCGTGTTCGCTGCTGGTAAAAGCTTCGTATTCGTGGCGAATTAAATTGTAAGCCTCGCGCAATTTTTGAATTACCGAATCGTTTGTCGGCGCTTTTTCCGAAGCTACGGCCACTATATCATCAGCCGCCAATTCCGAGAGCGATCGCTCGCCGTACTCCTTCACAGCAAAATCCACGGCTGTTTTGAGTGTTTGTTCGGTTTCCTTCGATAGCTGCGTCGGGAAAATCTCCGGCGAAGCTTTCCAAGACTTCTTCTTTTTGCCATCAGTTGGAGCAAAACCTTGTGCGGGGCGACGCCCTCCTACACCAGGGACCTGCACCAGGGAAAAACCATCCTCATCTTCAGGCATCACGATTCGGGGCATAAAATACTCCCGTACTTTCAGGCGCGCCATGTATTCGGAATTACCGCCTAAAATGATATCCGTACCGCGACCTGCCATGTTAGTAGCGATCGTCACAGCACCTTTGCGTCCGGCTTGAGCGATAATTTCCGATTCCCGCTCCACATTTTCCGGTTTTGCGTTGAGCAAATTGTGGGGAATCTTAAGTTCCAGCAGCAATCGCGACAGCAGCTCGGATTTTTCCACGCTGGTGGTTCCCACGAGTACCGGGCGACCGTTGGCGTGCATTTCGGCACATTCAGAGGCGATCGAATTCCACTTGCCGGATTCCGTCTTGTAAACCACATCGGACAAATCCTGACGGCGAGTAACGCGGTTCGTCGGCACCAGCGTCACTTCCAGGTTGTAAATCTTTTCAAACTCCGCCTCTTCAGTCTTCGCCGTTCCCGTCATTCCCGACAGTTTCGGATACAGCAAAAAGAAATTTTGATAGGTAATAGTCGCTAGAGTCTGAGTTTCCGGCTGAATGTCCACTCGTTCCTTCGCTTCTATAGCCTGGTGCAGGCCGTCACTCCAGCGTCTTCCCGGCATCACCCGCCCGGTAAACTCATCAACAATTACCACTTCCGAATCGCGGACGATATAGTTGACATCCTTGATAAACAGTTCCTTCGCCTTAATCGCGTTGAAAATGTAATGCGCCCAAGGGTCTGCCGGGTCGTACAAATCTGTAACTCCCAGCAACTTCTCAGATTCGGCAAACCCTTCATCGGTCAGTAGCACATTCCGAGCCTTTTCGTCAACCTCGTAATGTTCCTCATTTTCTTTTCTTAATGCAAAGGCTACCTCTGCCGCCCGGATGTATTTTTCGCTGGGGCGTTCCACCTGACCGGAAATAATCAGCGGCGTCCGGGCTTCATCAATCAGTACCGAGTCAACTTCGTCAATCACGCAGAAATTAAACGGACGCTGCACGACATCTTCCATTGAAGTAGCCATATTGTCGCGCAAGTAGTCAAAGCCGACTTCGCTGTTAGTGGCGTAGGTAACGTCGCAGTTGTAATTTTTCTGCCGTTCGGCTTGATCCATACCCTGCTGGATCAAACCCACTGTCAATCCCAAAAAGCGGTGTACCTGACCCATCCATTCCGCGTCGCGTCTGGCCAGATAATCGTTGACGGTGATGACGTGCACGCCTTTACCGTTGAGAGCGTTGAGGTAGGCTGGTAGTGTCGCCACCAGGGTTTTACCCTCACCGGTTTTCATTTCGGCAATTTGGCCTTTGTGGAGGATGATGCCGCCGAGGAGTTGGACATCAAAGTGGCGCATTCCCAACACTCGCTGTCCCGCTTCCCGCACCACTGCAAAAGCTTCCGGCAAGATTTCGTCGAGCAGTTCTTTTTCGTCGTTGAGGGATTTAGCTTTTGCCAAACGCTCTTTAAATTCCGCTGTTTTGCCTCTGAGTTGGTCGTCGGAGAGCGCGCGGATCTCTTCTTCTAAGATGTTGATATCAGCTACCCAGGGCTGAAATTTTTTTAGTTTGCGTGCGTTGGGATCGCCTAGCAGATTTTTAAACATGGCAGGAGAGACAGATTTTTATAAGAATTGAGCTATTAGCTTGCAGGTTGAGGGACTTTCGTGCTAGTCACAAAATTTACACTTCACGATTGTAGCAACCATTGGCTTGTCTCCGCAGCTTTACGGGCGATCGATGCGATTGGAGATTGCCGTCCTACCTGTTCGGTGCTAAGGAGAATTTTCCCACTCAGAAGTTAGCTTGCGAAAATTATATTGAGATGCACCCGGATGACAAGTAACGCAACTGCCCATATTAATCGGTTGTGCGAGTTTTACCCTGGGATGCAAAGCTTTAAAAAAACGAGAGTTGGCAACTCGATAAGGAACTTCTTCCTCTTGTGCTAAAGGGCGGGAAAAAGTTTGCAGGTAATTCCACACTAGCAGGCGCGGCGGGTCTACCAATAGTTTGATGGTTTGCCCGTAGTGTTGGGGGTCTTGCAGCAATCTCCGCCAAGTTTCCACTGGCAAAACTTGGGGTGGCAAAGCTATGTGACAGGTGGCGCAGTGTTCCCGGTAAACCTGCTGTCCGAGTTGGTAGCGTTCGGGAATCCGATCGACCGTACCGATCTCTTCACTACGAGATACTTGAGCT
>JBOFTL010001018.1:0-2142 GCA_051652045.1 Microcoleus sp.
AGGATCGTGTCTGGAATCAGCTTCAACTACAGCCCAGGCGGCGGAGCCTATGATGCCACTCAGGGGCGATGGGAATTGGCCCCGTTCACAGTAACGATCGCCGCAGGATCTACCGCTATCCAGTATCAAGGAGTACTCGTGGTGTCGGGTTCCTCGGAGTCGGTCGATTACGTCGAATGGTACACCACCTCTAACACCGTACCTGCGAACACGTCGCAGCAATTAACGATCGTCCTCAACTTTGGCAAGGGAACCGCCGATGTCAATGCGCCTTAACGCAATCAATCAGCAAGCCCTCGATAGCGCCCGATCGCAATACGCCCAACAGATCTTGCAGCAATGCGATCGCTCCACCAACTTGCCCACCTGGAGCAACGGCTACGATCGATTTCGGGGAGTGCATGAGTCTGTCGATGCTTTTGGGCGCGTCAAGGTCGTGCAATCCGTCACCAACGGCACCTTGAGAGAGGGCGATCGGCTGGAGGTTCGGGGTGATTTTGCTAATGCTATGCCAAGGGTGGCTGAACCGCAGCAAGTGGCACGACGACTGCCATCGACCGGACAAATCGTTATCGCATTTTCTCGCGCAACCGACCCAATTGAAGGCGAGTGGTGGATTGGCGGACACCAGAGACAGCCCATCAAAATCGTGCTAGAAAACTTTGGGATTGGTGGAATGGGGAACCTGCGTTACATCTCCAGATTGAATGGAGGGCAATGGGTGCAGGCTTTCCAGTCAAATGTCGGGGTGGAGGAAGGCAATGTGGCTCAGATTGGCAATAGCCTAGGGCAAAGCTACAAAGTCTCGATCGCCTACCCGCCGCCGTCGCAGTCAACTTTCGAGCCAACCTATGAGTTCAGTTTTCTTGCCCCCGATTTCTGGGAGGTGAGAAAAGTTGAAAAGGTTGATGAGACAAGCAGTCCCGACCTCTATGTCCACACGGTTGAGGTTGCAAAAACGAGTCAAAACCTTGCCACCGGAATTAACGCAAATCAGGCATCGCTCAGTCGCGTTTTCCTGCCAGGGGTTAGAAGGTTCGGCACCCGCCCTATTCTTGATGAACCAGTTATCGCAAACCTCGAAAAAACGCATTGCCTTGCGTCTAGAAGGGTTTTAGTAGCAGAAGGCGATCCGGGATTTCCGCCAACATACGATTATTCATTAATCCTGATTGACAAAAACAATCAGGATTACCCTATAAATCAAGATTTGCTATCTAGCGCCATAGACCTTAGTCAGGGTCTCAACTTTGTAGGCGATCGTCTTTACCAGGTCGATCTTGACACTGCTGACGAAATTAATGGAGTTCCAACGATCGGCGGAATTAATGCAGATTTTTCAAGAGGTGGCAGCATGAAAGTCAAAAGCTTCAACCCTTTCACCAATTGGACTTCGACGATCGCGTCCAAGTTCTTCGCTATCCCAAGCGATGCAATCATCCACCACATCAGCTTTCACCCTTGAGAAATTATGCTGCCCCTAAACGAAATCAACCAGCAAGCTCTCGATGCTGCCCGATCGCAATACGCCCGATCGATCCTTAAGCCGCCAGTTGAGCCATCAGAGGGCTTCTATCGGGGCTACGATCGAGCCAAAGGCCACCACCGCATCGAACTGCCAAACGGCAGAGTCGTCCAGTCTGCGGCGATTTCCACGGGCACAGCGCTGATCGGACAGAAAGTTAGGATATCGATCGACGAAGGTGCGATCGGGCGATTCTCAGTCATGCCAAAATAAAAGTGGATCCACCCACCCCCATCCAATCACGCCATCCTCCAGGGTGGCGTTTTTTTGTGTCTATCCTCCCTATCCCCCTCAAGCCCGCACGATACCTACGTTTCAGCAAGTTGCCGCCAGCCTGCAACACCAACCCTGATACTCCCAAAATCGCTGAAACCCTTACCCAGTCTACCTTTCCGCCATGTGCGCCCACCTAGATGCCCCTAGTATAGATATAAGTTACCTAAGTTACTTACTTAATAAATAAAATAAATAAATAAGTAACTCGTAGAATCCATGGCTGGCGGGCATTTCAGACTTCCCGTTACCCGTGCTACCTGAGTTACCTATGACAGACATGTCTGGAATATAGAAAAAACGATCGGTGAGATCGCCTCTCAAAAAAAATCATCAAAAAATCT
>JBOFTL010001019.1:0-1319 GCA_051652045.1 Microcoleus sp.
GTTTTGCACTCCCGGTACGCCGCGTTTGTAGGTGTATTCGTAGCTGGCACCGTAAGTTTGGCAGACGTTAGAAACAATGTTTTCGATCCAACCAGGCAGGTTTTCGTGAGTTTCTGGATGGAGCGATCGCACGGTTCCTAATAATTTTACGCGATCGGCTATGACATTGGGCGCTCTCCCGCCGCTAATTTGTCCGATCGTCAATACCACCGGCCTCAAAGGATTTTGCGTGCGGCCGATCGCCTGCTGTAAAGTAGTAATTATCTGGGAAGCTATCCAAATCGCATCGATCGCTTCGTGAGGTCGCGCTCCGTGACCCGATTCGCCGATGACAATCAATTCTAAATCGTCCGCAGCCGCCGTGAGCGCTCCGTGCCGGATTCCTACCTCGCCTCCGGGAATTGTCGGGAAAACATGAACTCCCAAAATACTTTCTACATCTTTCATTGCGCCGTCTGCAATCATCCAGCGCGCCCCTTGGGCAATTTCTTCAGCAGGCTGAAATAAAAAGCGGACGTTACCGGGCAGTTTTTCTTCGAGTTGAGATAACACCATCGCTACGCCCAAGCCGACGGTGGTGTGGATGTCGTGGCCGCAAGCGTGCATCAATCCCGGATTTCTGGAGGCGAATTCTAAGTTAGTGCGTTCTTGAATTGGTAAAGCGTCCATATCGGTGCGAATGGCCAACCACCGCGAATCGCTGTTTTTTCCTTTAAGTTCGCCGATGACGCCGGTTTTACCCACTCCTTCAATCGCCCTCACTCCGCAAGATGCGAGAACTCCGGCTACGTAGGTGGCTGTTTGATATTCTTGCCCGCTGAGTTCGGGGTGGGAATGGATGTGGCGGCGAATTTCGATGAGGCGGGGGGCTAGGGTAGCTGCTAATTCTTGAATGCGGGACAGCATGGATTATAGGAGATTTTAGATTTTAGATTTTAGATTTTAGATTGAAAAATTGGTAATTGGTAATTGGGGATTGATAATCGATCGTTGGTAATTGTCAACTGTCAACTGTCAATTGTCAAATCTCAACTGTCAACTCTCAACTCTTTGCTGATTTTTTGAGGGAAGTGATAAATAAGGAAGCGCCACTGTAAAGGTAGTACCGACCCCGACTTTACTTTCACATCCGATCGACCCTCCATGCAATTCTACTGCTTTTTTGACGATCGTCAGTCCTAAACCGTTACCTTTAATCTTTCCAGTGTTTTTACACCGATAGAACATTTCAAATATTTTGGCTAATTCTGTTTCAGGGATGCCGATACCTTCATCTGTGACCCGAAAAATTACCGAGGGTGAATGAATCTGATTTTTCG
>JBOFTL010001020.1:0-2528 GCA_051652045.1 Microcoleus sp.
AGGAAGTTAGAATACTTGAAGTCTGTGTATACCCTACCCGTTTTTCTTCGAGGTACCAAGCTTCAGTTCTCGCGGCTAAGGCTTTGTTGTAGACCAAACGAACACAACCTATCGTGCGCCGCAACAAGCTTTCTTGTTCCGGCGTTGGGTAGAATCGATAGCTGAAGGATTTGAGTGTCATGTTTCCAGTTTAACACCTCAATCGTAAGCTGCTTGTAAAGTCTTGTAAAGCCGTAGTAGAACGACGGGGTTTTCAACCCAGTTTTTTGATAATTAACCTGTACTGACTCATTTGAGGGGATTTCTTTTTAACTTGGATTCGACGATTTTATAGATTACCACAGTCTTACCAATTGGCAGCGATCGGGCGTAAGGTGTGCAGTGCGCACCCTACAGATTGCTTGCGCTGCATGAAGAATTTGTGAACTATCTGTAGCGTAAGGTGCGCAGTGCGCACCCTACAGATAAAGTGCCTGCATCCAGGACTGAATTAAAAACTAAATTGCGTCCGCAAATTTCCTACAAAAATGGTCGGGTTGTTATCAAAGTTATTGGCATTCCCAATTACATAAAATGCAGGGACGATCGAAACATTGTCCGTAAGTGGCAAATAATAAGTTGCCTCAATTTCGTACTGATTACCACCATTTCCCCCGCCGGAAATCAGAAATCTTCGACCGCCTGTAATGTCAAAAGGAACTAAATACGATAGAGTAAACAACGCTCCCTTTTTAAACAAATCAGGAAAAGCAACCCCTAACTGATAAGTTTGAGTTTCGATCGTCCCATCCGGTCTGTTAGTCTTGGGAAATATATTAGTTTCAGCGTAACCGTAGCGCCCGAACATACCGAAGCGACGACTTAAAGCCCAATCGAAATTAAAGCTAAAAGTATTCGCCGTAGAATTACCCAGGCGACCGCCGAAACCGTCATCTGCCACAGCGTTAAGCGGCTTGCTGTTAGGAGAAC
Organism: Microcoleus sp.; assembly: GCA_051652045.1. Lineage (GTDB taxonomy): Bacteria > Cyanobacteriota > Cyanobacteriia > Cyanobacteriales > Microcoleaceae > Microcoleus. Next base: position 970 of record JBOFTL010001020.1, read on the forward strand.
CAATTAATCCGCCGATTTGCTGGATGTTGGAACGGCTGTACAAAAAGCGCAAATTAGCCCGACTGCTGGGACTGAAAGTTAGTTCCACGGTACTTGTATTCGTTCCTCCAAACAAGCCTTGAGACGTATTAGAAGCAGAATTAAACACCGAAGTTGGCAAAAATTCCGTACTCTCGCCCAAATAACCAAAACGCAGTTTAAATTGGCGCGCGATATCCCACAAAACTACAGCACCAGCACCGCGTCTGGTAGCGCTTAACAAAGGACTGTTGTTAGAATTAAAGCTGCTAGTACCGTCAACAAAAAAGTTATAGTTATTGTTGTCGAAGTAGCGGTAGAAATTAATCCTCGGCCCGAATACTACTTGCAAGTTGTTAGTCAATGGAAACCGATAAGAAAGTTCCCGCAGGACAACTTCATTGGGTTTCCCTCCCGCAGTTTGGTCGAGAAAAGGAGTGCCGAAGGTATTAAACAAACCTGTAGAAGTATACTGATTTGCTGGTGAATTGCCGTTACCTACAGCTAGTTGTGTTAAGAGTTGGTCTTTGCCTGTAAAAGAAGTGGTGAGAGTCAACCAAACTAAATAGCTGAAAGTAATTTCTGGATCGTCGTCAACTTTCTGAACGATCGGCCTGTTAGTAACCGGATCTCTCCCAGCAACTCGATCGAGGGGTGCAGCTTTGCCATTGGTTGCTTCCACTCGCACTCCGTCGCCCGCAACAGCCCCCGTCAAGTTAAACCAAGCAAATCCATTGAGTTTAGTAGTAGTAGAAAATTGATTCGCTTCTAATTCAGCAGTGCGCGCTTCTAAAGCATCTACTCGACCCCGCAGTGTGGCTAATTCTGCTGCAAATTCTTCTTGCAATTTTTGCAGCGTCATTAAGTCTTCTTTAGTAGCTAAATTGCCCGTACCTGCACGAATTAACTCGTTAATTTTATCCAAGCAAGCATTTAGTCCGGCGGCAAATTCGTAGCGCGTCATCGCTCGATTTCCTCGGAATGTACCGTCTGGATATCCCGCTATACAGCCGTATCTTTCTACTAGAGATTGCAGCGCTTGGAAGGCCCAATCTGTCGGCCGCACGTCGCTCAGTTGGGAAACAGAAGTGACTTGTGCCGCGTCTTCTGATATGCTGAGGTCATCAGCGGTGCCAGTCTCGCTGCCGACATCGGCAATTGTGCTGGCTTCAGCAACTTTTGGAGACTCCTTTTGAGATTGAGGAGAGTTTGTAATTTCTAACTCTTGTGGGGGCAATTTACCAATTGCCTCCGTTATTTGTGAGGCTATTTGTGGGGCTATTTGTGGGGCTGTTGCTGCGATCGCTTCGGATGGTTTATCTTTTTGAGCTAAAGCGCGATCGACAGTAGCTGTATCTATTTTCGGTAAAGTGCGATCGACTGCTGCTGTATCTGTTGCAGACTCCGCAGGGGTTAAAGTGCGATCGACTGCTGCTGTATCTGTTGCTGTATCTATTTTCGGTAAAGTGCGATCGACTGCTGCTGTATCTGTTGCTGTATCTATTTTCGGTAAAGTGCGATCGACTGCTGCTGTATCTGTT
>JBOFTL010001021.1:0-2016 GCA_051652045.1 Microcoleus sp.
AAAGTGCTAACAAGTTCAAAAGAATCTAACAGAATGCTAGTCACAGTATCAATCAACCAGAAAGATATTTTGCCGCTAGCAATGGCCCTTTCCGATTCGGGTCGATCGACAGCTATTAACGAACGCAAAACAGATTGAAAAGCAAAGGAAAAAGTTTCTTCAGCATCCAGAGAGAAATCGCCGATAACTGATGCTTGACTTCGGGCTGTACCAGTATATCGATCGCCCGTGCCGCTGACTTGACTTTCAGATAAATTTTGAGCTAGCAATTGGTGACAATTAACAATAAAAGCTGCATTAGCGTTGGCTGCTGCAACTGCCAAACCGTCAAAACTTACTGTCTGAGTATCAGTTGCAGTCGATCTACCGGTATCATTCGGTCTGTGGCTGAAATTGTCAATAGTTACTTCTGCCGTCGAATTTGCCAGCGTTGCAGCGTTGCTAGGCGCAATACCCGCACTCAAACCAGTTGCTAAAGGAGCGACAAATAAAAGAGCGATCGAACCAATATTTTGCTTGATTTTCATGGGGATTTTTCCTAAAATTATCGATATTTACAGTGATTTTTCTCAGACAAATTGTAGGTGTCTCTTTCCCTGATGCCTTACATCATATCTACGCACCTAGATGTTTTATGTAAAGATACAGTTAAATCAGCTAGTTTTTGATTAAAACTTCTGTAAAGTTAGCAGCAAAAACTCCTCAAAACAAATGCAGGGTTCGATCGAACTATTTTAGATTTTGGATTTTGGATTTTAGATTGAAGAATGGGAATCATTGATTCTGGAATGGTTGAGATCTTGCTTGTAGTTGCATTATTTATGAAAACTGGTATTATCAAACTTGATTCAACTGACAACTGACAACTCTCAACTCTCAACTCTCAACTCTCAACTCTTCCTTCTTCCTTCCTCTTAACCATGCTGGAAATCAAAAACCTTCACACTTACTACGGAAACATCCACGCCCTCAAAGGAGTATCGCTAACAGTCTCCCAGGGAGAAGTAGTGACGCTAATCGGCAGCAACGGGGCCGGGAAAACCACAACCCTCCGCACGATTCAAGGGTTGCTGCGTCCCCGTGAAGGCACGGTACTGTTTGAAGGAAAGCCTTTAGAATCGCTTTCAGCAGAAGCCATCGTCCGTTTGGGAATTTCTCAAAGTCCCGAAGGAAGGCTGATTTTTCCGCGCATGACGGTACGGGAAAACTTAGAAATGGGGGCGTATCTCCGCAACGACACTCTCGGCATCAAATCGGACACTGAAAAAGTATTGAATTTGTTTCCCAGATTGCGAGAAAGAATCAATCAAAAAGGTGGCACTCTTAGCGGTGGCGAACAGCAAATGCTGGCAATTGGAAGGGCTTTGATGTCGCGCCCCCGCTTGTTATTATTAGATGAACCGAGTATGGGATTAGCCCCCATGTTAGTCAGTCAAATTTTTGCGATCGTCCGCGATATAAACGCTCAAGGAACAACTATTTTACTTGTCGAACAAAACGCACGCATGGCATTAAGTGTAGCTAATCGCGGCTATGTAATCCAAACCGGTCAAGTGGTAGTAGCGGGTACGGCTAGCGATTTGCAGTCAAATGAAACTGTTCGCAAAGCATATTTAGGGGAGAGTTGACAATTGAGAGTTGAGAGTTGAGAGTTGATAGTTGATAGTTGATAGTTGGTAGTTGGTAGGGGCGGTGCCCCCGTGCCCGCCAGAGTTGATAGTTGGTAATTATCCCAATCTCCCAATCTCCCAATCGCACAATCTCCCAATCAAAAAATCACACAATCTAAAATCTAAAATCTAAAATCTAAAATCTCTCCCTCTTCCTTTCTACGATCGCCCCTAATCCACCAACAATTAACAATACAGGCATCAACCAATCTCCCCACCGCACGTACAAAGTCTTAGTTTGTCGCCGATAAATTGCAACATCTTTAACTTCATAAGTATTGATTCCCGACATCCAAATTGTCTCACCCCGAGGATTGACAAAAGCAGAATAACCCGTATTAGTTGC
>JBOFTL010001022.1:0-3354 GCA_051652045.1 Microcoleus sp.
CGAGGCGAAAACTCGCAAAAAGAGAAGCCAAGCAGCATCAACGCATTGCTCGTTCTCGCCAAGATTTTCAATATAAAACCGCTCATCAACTTGTAAGAACAGGCGCTAAATTCTTCTTTCATGAAGACCTAAACCTTAAAGGCTTAACTAAGCGCAATAAAATTAAACAAGATGATCGTGGGACTTATCTTCCCAACGGTCAATCGGCAAAGTCAGGACTGAATAAGTCTTGGCAGGATGCTGCATTCGGTCAATTTTTTAAGACGCTGGACTACATAGCCTTAAAAGCTGGAGCAGTTGTCATTGCAAAAAAACCTGCTTATACTTCAATGGTACTGTGTTATCGGAATGAAATCATTTTCACCGATTGCAGTATTCGAGATTACTGGGATGAGCAGAACTCTCTGATGGTCGATCGCGATATTAACGCCGCGATTAATCTAAAGAAACTGGGGTTGGACATTTTCCCCAGTATAAAACGCTGTAGTGGGAATCTTTCTGTAGTAGGAACTATAGATAACAGTATCACGAAGGAAATTTTGCATACCCTTCATCGGGCTGTAAAGACGCCCACGTCATAGCGTACTCGCTTGACGTGGGAGTATGTCACATTCGGACTTGAATACTTAAGCCGTGAGAATCGGTTCCGCAAGTTACCAACAAGTTGTAAGTTTCAGCTAATTCTTTCACTAAAGTTGTTTGTTTGGGACTTGCTTGCCAAGGGTTAGGGTTGCCGTAGGCGTAGTAGGTTTCTAATCCGTCAATACCGAAACGGACGGCTTCTGGAATTAATTTTTCCGCAGTCAATCGATACCTGCAAGGATGTGCTAGAACTGCTAAACCTCCTGCTTCATGAATAGCTTCAATTACCCTAGCTGCTGCATAAAAATAAGTGCCTTCGGTACTTTTACCTCGCAAGTACGGTTGGAGATTGGGATGTTCTGGATCGAAACTATAACCGAGGATGTGCACTTCATTTTTGAGCAAATCGGCACTAATTTCCACGCCCGTCCACAAACTCGGTGCGACGGTAATTTTGTCGGGATTTGCCAATTTCCAATTATCCAGCCAAATTTGAGCTCGATCGTAGCCTTTGGTACTGTGGTGGTCGGTGATAGCTAGTCCTTTAAGACCTTTAGCTACAGCTTGTTCCATTAATTGTTCTGGTTGCAAGCGTCCGTCAGAGGAAAGTGTGTGCAGGTGGAAGTTATAGAAATCCGGACAGCTACGAGCATCAATTGCCTGGAAAACTTGTTTGAGCGCCGAGATGTTTTGAGCTTCTGATTCGAGGTTAGAAGCGGGGGAGGGTGCGAGATTGACTTTCATAACGTCCATTATCAGAAAAATTGGGTTTGAAACCCCGTCCTTCTAGGACGGCTTTACATTAGAATGTAGATGGTCACGCTACCCACCCGAGACGATGGATTCAGACAGCCTAACGAGCGAAGTCCAGTAAAACTGGCGGCGCAGATAAATCGGTAGACCGGGAAAAGAGGATAGGGCAATGGGCAGTCCACCCCTTGAATCAACACACAAGAATTCCTTTTTTGGGATTTCGACGCATCAGAACCGCTGGACTAGCGGGGATAGTCTGTGGAGCGACCGTAAGACCATAAAACTCTGAATCGGGTGGAGGCAGGTGCTATGAAGCAGAAACCTAAATCGTGAGGTTTAGGAATCACCGTCCATTTTACGGCGGTGAGGATGTCAAAAATCAAACTAGCCACGTTTAATATAGCCGTTCTCACAGAGATCGGCTATTTTAAGTGATAATACCTAAAATCACTGCAGGAGATTCGGACAGAACTGTATAGCAGTTAACAGTTTACAGTTTACATTCTAGTCGCATTTTAAACCTGCGGCGGCTGCGGTGGGAAATTCGATCGGCACGAATGTAACGCCATAGATTTCTCTCGCACAGGGAACAATGTGCATCACTCTTTTTGGAGGATTTATGCGATTGCCAGTGTTTCGATCGAATTCAATGATACCCGTAGCTCCCTCTGCTTTAAAGTTAGGATCTGCTAAGGTTTTTTGCATTCCTTCGCGACTGGGTTCTGATTGCATTTCTAGGGCTTTAATCAGCGTCCGGGCGGCATCGTAGGTTAAGGCCGATCGAGTATTAACCTGTCCTCCCCACAATTTTTCAGCATTTATCGGAAATTTTTTATCAAAGAGGATGCTACCGTCTGGATTTCTGCGAATGGGAACCACGATCGCGATCGTATAATACTCTGCATTTATTGCTTTCAGCAGCGCATTGTTCATGTAAATTAAAGTTTCGGGATCTCTGCGGTCTTGCCGCCACGACTGTTTGAGCTGTTTTAAAGCTTCTGAATAATTTTTGTCAGCAAATTCATTAATTCCCCTTTGTTTGGACCACAGGGCAGAGGTTTGCACCAGGAGTTTTTCGCCCGAACTCATACCATCTAGAGAATCAGAACTGATAGTTGGGGAAGTTATAGGTAGCGTTAATGGTGGCCCATTGATGGGACGCAGGGAAATTTTATCACCCAAAAGCGCGATCGCAGATGCAGCGGTTATTACCGCAAATCCTAACAGCAACCAACGCAGGTTCGATCGCGTAAATTTCAACAGTAAGGATCGAAAGTCATCTCCTGGCAGCACGTCAAGCGAATCCAAGTCACGCAACACTTCAGCAGCAGATTGGTAGCGATCTCTAAAGTGAAAGCGTACCATTTTGTTTAAGATAATTTTGAAACCGTTGCTAACTTGTGGTGCAGGTCGATCGGGTGTTGAGTAATCCCAGATAATTTCGTTAGTTTGGGGGTCGCGAGGTAAATTTATTGGAGACAGTCCGGTAAGAGCTTGAATCACCACCATTCCGACTGCATAAATATCATTGTAAGGATGCGGGCGCGATCGCGTGTATTGTTCGGGCGGCATATAACCCTGCGTGCCGATCGCCTCTGATGTTAATATTTCACCCGTACTGGGATCGTAGGTTAAAGTGCTGATTTCTTTGACTGCTCCAAAATCAATCAGTACAATTTTACTATCTTTGGCGCGCCGAATTAAATTAGATGGCTTAATATCGCGGTGAATAATATTTGCTTGATGAATGTAATTTAAAATTTCCAGAATTTCCCGTAAAAAGAATCTCATCTTTGCTTCCGTCCATTGCTTTCCCGAGATGATTTCTTTGCTAAGGGGAGTTCCTCTAAATTACTTTGGGAATTATCACCTCGTTACCATAATTATAGACTAAGTATGTCTGGCGGTAGATTGCTTTCTACTCTTGAGTCTGATAGTTTAAAGTATTTTTCAGGCAAGAGTTATCGATCGCGAGTAAATTTAAATTAGTTTGGGCTCTAGTGCTGAGTTTTCCATATG
>JBOFTL010001023.1:0-6082 GCA_051652045.1 Microcoleus sp.
AGATTAACGGGAATTAACGCGGATGGATGGGGGTTCGATAATTGTATGTAAATCCGTAGCATTTGGTATTTCTTCAAAAGCGATCGCTTTAATTTACTCAAATACAGGCGTACTTTTGAGAGCTTTTAAATCCTTCAAAAAACTGGGTAGATATTCGACGTTCATTCTTTTTCCAGTTCGACCATTGCTTGCTGCAAATTTAACGGCTTTTCGTCTTTTACTGCGCGCATAGCAAGCAGAAGACCTCGATCTTCGATCGAGTCCAGAAGATATTGATAGTCCGTATAATTTAGGATAACTTGACTGATGTTGCCTTCCGCATCAAAAATTAGTTCTTTGGCAAGTGGATAGTCTTCTAGTTTCATAGATTTGATGTCGAGATTGTTGATTATTTATAAATTATAGCACGAGCGATCGAATTCATTAGAGATTGAATTCCTCAACATTATGCCATTGTTTAGGACGAGATAAACAAGGGCGATCGCACTTTTTTATCGCAGATAGACGCACAGGTAAAAAGGGCGATCGCCCTTCTCATAAAAAAAATAATGAGTATTGGATATTTATTTATGCAGCCTCAGTTAAAGTCCTGACGCGCAAAACTTCATTAGACATTAACGGTTCGATCTCCGACTCAGCTAAGGTAATTACAGCTATAGTTTCACCCAAAGCATTAAAGACTTCGAGACTGTAGCCATCTTCATCGGGGTGAGGATGGTACTCGACAATAGTAGCTATATCTCCCCGACAGAGTTTGTACTTGGGTACATCGGTTCGTAATGCTACTCTTTTAAACAAAGGAAATTTCATTTTATACCTCCTTATTAGGATATAGGGTGATAAACTTGGTTTTTTGTGAGGGAAACTCAGTCATCCAAACAGTCACTACTCGCAGGCTTATGCCGTTAGGACCAGTTAATGTGCCGCGAATTTCATACTTATTACCATAGCGTGTTTGTTCGGTTGGTGTTGCATCCAGAGGCAAAATTTGTTCTCTTAAGTCTTGTTCTAGTTGTTGCCAGTTGTCTTGGGTATAATTGGCTCGTGCAAGAAATAAAGATTTATCGTCTTCTACTAAGAACTTGAGCAAATAATGAGTTATTTTTGCTTCAGCAATAATAGTATCATCAGGTAGTTTCACTTACTTGAATCTGTTGGATTAGCACGATAGATTTAAAATTATATATTATTTTTGAACCAGACCTCAACAATTTTGTAGCTTTCAATAAACTCCGCTAGAAATCGCGGTAAATAAATTGATATTTTTTCAGCTTGGGTCATCTGAGCAATTGGTAATTACAAAGATTATTTTTAGATTATAACACGATAGTCTTCTATTGTCATACAAAAAGGTTTGTAGTGAGGACCGAAGTCCTCTAATCAGCAGACTCCAGCCCCCACTACTATCTATCTAAACCCACCACCACCCACTAACAAATAATCCAAACTGGCTTCTGAATTATCAGATAAATCTGAAATAACTACCACTCAAGCTCAAATTTGCACCTCCTTGGATAATGCCAATTAATTCATTTTGAGCCGGATTTTTGCGGTAAATTGCCGTAGCAGATTGATTACCTTGCGAGAAAGGAACGATCGCGTAATCGGCCGCTTTACCCTGCAATTGAATGCTATCTTCACTCGCATTAAAATCAGCAATCATTGCATAATCGCGATCGCCGTTATCGTAGTAAGTTTTAGTGGCATCTCCCAAAACAAAAATATCGCTGCCACCTCCACCAATTAAAGTGTCAATTTCATCAATGCCGGGGTTAATCGCATTAATGTCAACTCCGGTGAGGATATCGTTATCATTGTCTCCTTGAAGTGCGTCATTACCAAGTCCGCCGACAAGGCTATCGTTTCCATCACCACCGATGAGATTATCTTGCCCTTTTGCACCATCTAAGTAGTCATCGTTGAGATTGCCAGACAACAAGTCTTGACCTGAATTGCCAAAGATTTTATCATTTCCTTGAATGCCGGAAATGCTGTCATCTCCATCCGTTCCGTTGATAATATCATCTCGATCGGTACCTTGCAAGCCATTATTTGGATTATCAAAACCGAAACCTCGGCTGCCAAAAATAGCATAACTTTTGCCGGGATAATCTTGAAATAAAGTACCGGGTGCACCAACAACTAAATCGTCGATGCCGTCGCCGTTAATATCTCCCGCACCGCTGACAGCATTACCAACTAAAGCATCGGCTTCTCCTCCATTTAAAACTAAGGCATTCTTACCGTTAGTTTCGGCCAAGCTAAAATTAGCTGGAAATTCCTTTTTACCAAATACAACAAAGGTTTTACCTGCATTATTTTTGCTGTCTGAGTTAGCACCAGGAGTTCCGATTAATAAATCGTCAAATCCATCTTTGTTCAGATCTCCGGCATAGCTAACAGCATTTCCGGCAGATCCTTCTACATCGAAACCGTAGATTGTCAAGCCATTACTGCCGTTCAATTCAGCAGGATTGACGATCGCGGGAAATGCTGATGCTTTGCCAAAAACTATGTAGGTTTTGCCTGCATTAATGCGATCGCCCGCACTAGCATCGGGAGCACCAATTACTAAGTCTTTATAGCCGTCACCGTTGAGATCTCCTGTCGCTGTAAGCGAGATTCCAGAACGTTCTTCTGTACCGAGTCCGGCGATGACAAATCCCGTAGTTCCATTTAATTCTGGGACGTTAACGCTGCCAAAAAATGCTCCTTGTTGACCGAATATAACGTAAGTTTTCCCAGCATTAACACCGCCGCTAGTCGTGCCGCCATCTGCACCAATTACGAGGTCGGGAATGCCGTCACCGTTAATATCGCCGCTGCTGGCAGTACCGCTAGAATTGCCGTCGATGCCGTTAATTACAAAGCCGCTATTGCCGTTAATTTGAGCGAGGTTGATGTTAGGAGAAAAACCTGTAGTGCGGCCGTAAATGACGTAGCTTTTACCGGGCGTGCCGCCGAGGGGGCCTGGTGCACTAATAAGTATATCGTCAATGCGATCGCCATTAATATCGCTAATGCCAGTAGCAAAGAGTCCCGCATAATCAAAGGTGTTGGTTCCGGTAACGGCAAAACCGTTATTTCCGTTCAAATTAGCGAGGTTGAAATTAGCAGGAAATCCTTTGTTCGTGCCGAACACAATGTAAGTTTTTCCGACATTATTTTGACCGCCGACAGGGGCAGCAAAAGCACCAATAATAAAGTCTTTGATGCCGTCGCCGTTGATATCGCCGGCATCGCTGACAGATCGACCGCTAAAACCTTCGGTATCGGTGCCGTTGAGGGTAAAACCATTTTGTCCGTTGAGTTGGGAAAGATTGACGCTGGCGGGGAATTTTCGATCGCCAAAGATGACTTGACTTTTGCCTGCGGCGTTGACGTTATTGGGGTCGGCACCGAACGATCCGACTATAATATCGTCAATCTTGTCACCGTTGATATCTCCAGTTTTACTAACAGCAAAACCTGAGAAATTACCTGCCTCTGTGCCGTTGAGAACGAAGCCGTTATTGCCGGAAAGATTGGTAAGTTTCAGGCTGTTGATGTTGATGGTAACAGTAGCGACTTGTATTTGTTTGCCGTCTGTGAGGAGGTAGTTAAATTTGTCATCCCCAGTGAAGTTTGGCGGGGGAGTATAGGCGAGTAAATCGTCGCTTTTATCGTCAGGAGTTTTGTTGTTGTCGAGGCTGATGATGCCGCCTGCAACCGATTTTGGGTTGAATTCTTTGATGGAGAGAGGGTCTTTGGCAGTGATATCGTTGGCTAGAACATCGATGGTTGTTGCCGTGTTGACTGTAGTGGCGGAAAAGTCGTTATTCGCCGTTAATACAGAGGCAAATGCTAGGGTACTCACTGGATCTGGGGCGTCGATCGCAGCTTGAATAATGTCAGGATCGAAATTAGTGAGTATGAGGTCAATAATAGCAGCTTCGCGGGTAATGGGATTTTTGATGCGATCGCCAATTAGTTGTTCGGCTCTTTGAATGTCAGCCGGATTTAAGTCTGCGATTGTAACTTTCTGGCGGGGGTAATTTTTCAGGGTAAAACTGTTAGTATTTTCCCCCGGTTTGTAGTCGAACAAAGAAGCCGTTTGATTAATTCTCCAGCTATCAGCATATTCGCCGTAAAGTTGCCGCTGGGAAACAGGTTCGGGAATGACTGTTCCATCGGGTTTGGCTAGGTCATCTTTAGGATTGTTGTTGAAGTTTCCGAGTAATCCTTTGACTTTACCTTGACGTTCTTCTGTGAGAAAAACATTGACATTGATACGGCTGCCTGCATTATTTGCCACTAACTGATCTCCAGTAGGGTAAACAATCGTATATGTGTTGCCTTCTCGATAGATGCGACCGTCTCCAATAGCAAGTGCATCATTGCTGGCCATTTGAATTTGCTGGCCGTCAATTAACAGTCCTCGATCTTTATAAATTCCGATGCGTTTGCCAGCTAAAATTGTTGCTACAGCAGTGTTATCAGAGACATTACTCCGAGGATTGTTGTCAATTGGCTGTTGTCGGACTTGAATTTTTAAATCGCCAGTTGTTGATTCGATTAAGGTGAATTCTCCAGCAGCTTGGAAGTCGTGATATTGTTTGTCAACAGTCACAATTCTCGGGTCATTGTAGGTTTTGCCGCCATTATTGGGGGGGTCGGGTTTTCGATCGTCATCGATGATAATTCCTGTTGCTTCAAATGGGTCTTTAATCGGACAATCAGCAGCAAATTTACCGTCTCTATCTGTGACAGTAAGTGTAAACGCTTCGTCAGGTTCCGGGATGATATCTCCGATTACGGGAATTTTAATTTCGCCCCTAGTTTGACCTGCTGCAATCGTGACTGTACCGCTGCCTTTAGGTGAGTTATACGACAGCGTTATTGCCTCTTTTGCTGGATCGCGTAGCGTTACGGGAAACACCATGTCTTTAGTGCCGCTATTTCCTTCAGTTACATTTGCATCTGCAACTGAAACTGGCAAATTGTAAGGAATTTCGTATTCTTTCTCAATAATTAGGTTCTTTGTCCCCCCAGATTGAGAATTATCATCCTGTTCGGTTCCTCCAATTTCTGAGGTTTTAATTGTCTTAATTTTCCGAGAATCCAGAGTTGGATCGTTGGACAAAAAAGGAATCGGATCGGGATCGCTTCCCACTAAAGTAAATGGCGGGCTTGCCAAACCACCTTCCGGTAATTGTCCTGAAAAAGCAGGTCCAAATGAGTTTTCAAAAAGTTTTCTTCCTCCCAGAGTAACACTGCCACCTACTTCAAGTGCTTTGGCATCTATTGAACCCTGAAGTACCAAACCGATATCGTTTTTAACTTCACCAACCAGTTCGTACTTAACTTTGACTTTCATCACTCCACATCCGTCAGGTGGGGCCGTGAGTTCAAAGGAATCTGCGATCGATTTTACTTGACTTTGTTTGGCCCCATCTACTAATCCTTTGTCTGTGGAAACCGTAACATTGATTTTTTCCGGGATAAAGGAGAAGTCTTGTTGTAGGGCAAATCCTCCATTAGCTTGAATGTCTAAAATATCCCCATTAACTGCAATTCTATTGCGTTCTTTGTTAGCATTTGTGTCAGCTTGTTCGACTTGTTTTTTGGCTTCTGCTGCTTCCTTACTTGCTGCTTCAGATATTTGCCTGAGTCTTTCAGCTTCTCGTAATGCTGATGCTTGTCCTTCAGCAGGTATAATCTTTAAAAGATCTAACTGTCTCTGGAGATCTGCTTGGGCTCGATCGGCTGTTGCTTGAGATTTTTGTGCTTTTCCTTCTGCTTCTCCAGCGTTTGGATATTTAAAGTCAAAACCCAGACCTTCTAAATTTAGACCAGTAGGTTTAGCTGCGGTTTGCAGGATGCGATATAATGGAATCTTAGACAGGATAACTTTATCTAGATCGAGTCCAAAATTCAATACATTGTCCGATTTTCCTGTAGCAGCAATAGCTGGTAGTTGACCGTTAGCTGGCGGTGGGTTTCCGGGACTTAGCGATGTTATTTTGGGAGAGTTAGCACTAACTGTACCGCCGAAAAGATTGAAATCTACCTTACCTGCTAAAAAACTTGCCAGATCCAGATT
>JBOFTL010001024.1:0-1956 GCA_051652045.1 Microcoleus sp.
CATCGATAACATCAACTGAAGAAGTGAGCTGGAATCCCCCTGACAGTTTCCGACTGGGGGAGGAATGCAAACCCGTGTCTAAATTGTGCATAACCCATTACTCCTCTGAATTAAAGTGACATTTTTGAGAGTGAATTGACCAATTCGTTTCCAGGTTGCTGAATAAACAGAGAGCTTTTGGCTCTTTTCTGTGTCTGTATATCCCCCAATCCATCCTCGATAGGTCACTCCTGACTTGACCGCTTCGACATAATCCCCAGACCTGAATCCAAAGGGTGTCACTGTCCCTCCTTTTCGCTTCCTCACCCCACCTTTCTCTGGCTTCTCGAAGTGCAATTGTCTTCGATATAACCCTGGCCTAGAAAAAATCCTGAAGGCTGAAACCGTTAACCTCACTATCCCATTCCATCGATGTCCACTCGATCGCCCTTCGGTAAATTCCTGATACTTCATAAATTCACTAGATGCCAGCACAACACCGTCTACGGCATGAGATTGAGGACTTTGTTCGGCTTTGTCTTTAGACTTCACCAACCCTAGTTCTCTACGCAGATTAGCTGTCTCCCAGCCATACTGTGTTTTGACAGATGCGAGTTTACTGAGTTGTTCCATCATCCATTTTTGTCCCACCATCACAGCAGAAAATCCTTTCCCCGATCGCGCTTTCTTTCTGCCAGAGGTCTGATCTACATCAGCTTTGACATATTCATAATTGATCGAAGTGATGGGGAATAGCTTACAGAGTTCACTAACAATTCTTAGTTCCAGTTGTCGGTTTGCTCGGATTGATGGAGCAACTTTCTTTTGTCTGCGATTATTGAATCGACATTGACGATGTGCTCTGAGACGAAAGGCAACCGTACGATTGATGCGTCTCCCCCGGCGTGCTCGCCTGAGTAATTTTTGGGCTTCCTTTCGAGCTTTAACACGTTTGAACGGTAAGTTCAGGTGTGCTCGGAAGAGAGTGAACAGTTTTGAAACAACACCAACCCCTGAGTACAATTTCCCTGGGTCGATCCCGATGGCGATCGATTGGGTATTGTCTCCAGAATCACGCAGTAAGCGAACGGCCTTAATTTGAAGATCATTGCTGACCCATTCTGCCTTACCATTATCGACCCATTGCTGAGCGCGATAGTATTTAGTGGGCATCCTGGGACTGCTATCGGAACCAATGACTGGGATGCGAGCGTTTTTATGCATTGAGAGATAATCTCCTAACAATTTGTCCCTTACTCCACCATAGACAGCATGACTTGCCTTTACGCAACGCCTTGAATCAGAAGGCTTGTAGTGAATCCGATCGAGGGAAGTGACCGGAGGTAACGTGGCTGGCTATGGCTCTGGTATATTGCAACTCTTAGTCGTCTACTGATTTAGACAATCTCCCTATCGGCTAACCGACTGGGGGTAGTTGAAAGGGCTGATCGACTACTTTTGCTTGCATATTAATCTCCTAATTTTAGTTCCATTACTCCAAACCATCCGCACACCAAATTCCCCGGATGCCCGTCAATATTGCCCACGCGCACCGCTGCATCGATATCGGCATTATTTATCTCCAGGACCGTGCCACTTCCCCCGCACACTAGATCCGCGGCCTTCCCCACAAATATATCATCACACTCCCAGGATCCGATAGCGGACGTTTTAACCCGCTTTGGCGTGCCGTCCAGATTAACGGTACACAGCCCATCGTATTCGGACAGCATAGGCTGGTGGTCCAGCAACTGGGCAACGGTGCCCTTTTTAGAGGTTACCGTGATCAACGTCTTCCACCTCGGGTACACCCACAAGATTTACGTTTCTGAAGTTTAGAGCCTACGTAAACTACCCGACGCTGACCCTATTGGGTACAGCACGGGCTTTCAATAGCCCTGAACTATCCGTGTCCAAAGAGCAACACAGATAATCCGAACCTTCAGGCTGGTCTACATGCAGCCCCAAAAGCCGAAT
>JBOFTL010001025.1:0-4975 GCA_051652045.1 Microcoleus sp.
GCTGGGACTTTATACTTGTATCGAACTTTTAAAACCTTTCAACGGCGAAATTGCTATTAGCAGCACCCCCAATAAGGGTAGCGTATTTACAGTCGTACTGCCGAAATCGGGAAAGGCAGTAAATAGTTAAGAGTTGAGAATTGAGAGTTGAGAGTTGATATTTGCTAGGAATACTGCCCCATACGATGCTCTCATAGTTGAGAGTTGATGTTTGTATCGTATGGTATCCGATCGATCGACTGCAACAATTAAAGTTTGTCATGATGACTTGGGGAACATTGGGGCGGACTCAAGTCTTCATTACCAGCCGTTTCGATCGCGAGTAATCGATCGGACACCATATTATACCAATTTTAAACGAAATAACAGTATTCCGATCCCCCCCTTGAGGGTAGGGGTCAAAGAGTGTTGCACGATCGTAGAGAAATGGTATTACCTTTTACTATTGCAGTGGTGAAGGCTGTAAATTAAAATAAATTTAGATGCTTTTAACTCATTTTTTTCTGTTTGCTACTGCGCAGCCCTTGCGTAGCAGTTCACTTGACAATAAAGTGCAGTAAGTCTGTCTAACTGCTGCTACTTTTTTAATGCTTTCGATCGATCGGATACGATATGACATTCGTTTAAATAAATAATGTAACAGCAAGCAAAATCTAAAATCTAAAATCTTCGATCGCAAATCTAAAATCTAAAATCTTATGACATCAGTTTTTCACACAAATTTAAAGCATACTGGCTTGAAAGTGTTATTAGTAGCAACGAACGCACAAGAACTAGAATCAATCCATAATTTGCTTTTGGAAAATCATAACGATACGTCCAATAAGGTGCTAATAATTGCCCGCATTAGTGAAGTAAATGAAATTTTAGATGCCGAAAACTTTGATGCAGTTTTGTTGAATTTACCACTTCCTGACAGCCAAGAATTTAATGCTTTGTTAGATTTGCTAAAAGATAATATTGATATTCCGATCGTCCTTTTAATAGATGCCGAAAATGAAGAAATCGCCGTCGAATTAATTGCCGCAGGTGCGGAAGATTATCTGGTAAAAACAGAAGCAGACAGTCGGATGCTAGACCGAACCCTGCGGTGCGCTTGTGCCCGCTACAAAAGGCGCATCCCGCAACAGCAAAGCCCAGAGAAATACCCGGCCGCAGTGGATAATATCAAAGAAGTAGTCTTTCAAACCGATACAGCCGGTAACTGGATATTTCTGAATTCGGCTTGGACAGAAATTACCGAATATGCAGTCGAAGAGAGTTTGGGAAGTCCCTGTTGGGATTGCGTTTATCCCGAGGACAAACAGCAGAGTTTAGATCGATTTAGACGCCTGATAGAATGCCAAGAACAATCCTGTTGCTATCAAATTCGCTACCTTTCTAAAAATGGCAATTTGCGCTGGGTAGAAGTTCAAGCAAGTTTAATTTTTAGTTTGCTGGGAGTTGTAGAAGGAACGACAGGAACTCTGAACGATATTACAGAAAAAATTTTAGCTAAACAGGAACTTCAAGCCAGTAAAATGTTTTTAAATTATACGATCGATGCAGTTGCAGATCCAATTTTTGTCAAAGACGCACAACACCGCTGGATACTGTTAAATGATGCTTTTTGCAAGCTGATCGGCAAGCAACGCCAGGAGTTGCTAGGTAAGTCAGATTACGACTTTTTCTCAAAAGCTGAAGCCGCTATTTTTTGGCAGAATGACGAACAGGTATTTCGCACCGGAGAAGAACATCACAGCGAAGAAATATTTACTGACACCAACGGCGATCGACACCTGTTGTCTACAAAAAAAACAGCATTCAAAAATCCCGACACAAGTCAAAATTTAGTGGGAATTATTCGCGACATTACTGAAGAAAGACGCCAGCAGTTAGCACTGCAAAAAACAGAAGCAAGACTGTCTCATTTAGCAGCTAACTTGCCGGGAGTAATTTATCAATTTTTGCTGACTGGGGATGGCAAAAAAACTATTCTTTACTTTTCTTCTGGATGCCGCGAATTATACGAAGTTACCGCAGAAGAAGTTCTGCAGAATGCCGATGTTATTTTTAACATGACTCATCCCGACGATCGCCAAAAAGCTGAAGAATCTATTTTAAATTCGGCAAAAACTCTGCAGCCTTGGCGTCATGAATGGCGCGTGATTCTGCCTTCAGGAAAAATTAAGTGGTTGCAAGGATTGTCGAAACCGGAACGAGTTAATTTTCCAACGGAAACGGCACAAGAAGGAGACATAATTTGGGAAGGCATAGTTCTAGACATTACAGACTTAAAACAGACAGAATCAGCCTTGCGGGAAAGCGAAGAAAGATTTCGATCGCTCGTCGAGAATATCCCCGGCGCCATCTACCGCTATCAGTTCAATACTAATTGGACTATGGAATTTATTAGCGATGAAATTGAGAAGATTAGCGGCTATCCCGCTCGATATTTTATTGGCGATCGATGCTTGAGTTTTGCCAGTATCATCCATCCTGAAGATACTAAAACTGTCAAGTTTACTGTCGCAGAAGCGGTAAAACTTCAGCAACCCTACTATGTCCAATACCGGATAGTTCGCGCTGACGGCGCAGTGCGTTGGATATCGGAAAGAGGACGAGCGACTTACAGTAAAGATGGGCTGCTGTTGTGGTTGGATGGAGCTATTTTTGATATTACCGATCGCAAACAAGCAGAGCTGACTTTACAACAAGTAATGCAAGCTGTCAACAGCGCCAGCGATGCAATTGCGATCGCTGATTTGGACGGTTATTCAATTTATCACAACCAACAATTTATTCACCGCTACGGCTACAGCGTTGAAGAACTAAATAATGCTGGAGGTCCGTCAGTCATGTACGCCAAATCTCAAGTATTGAGAAAGCTATTTAGAGTGCTGCGAAAAGGCAAATCTTGGAATGGAGAAATCAAACTCAGAGCTAATAATGGCGAACTTATAGAGACTTATTTACAAGCTGATTGCATTAAAAATAATGACGGGCAGCCTATAGGAATTATGGCAGTTATTACAGATCTTACGGAAATCAAACGTGCGGAGTCGGCACTGCGTCTCAGCCAAGAACGGTTGCAGCTAGCAGTATCCGGCAGTTCTTTGGGGCTCTGGGATTGGAATATAGCTACAAGTGAAACATATTTTGACGCGCAGTGGAAAAAAATGTTGGGCTATGAAGAAAGCGAAATTGACAATAACTTTCAAGCTTGGGAAAAGCTGCTGCATCCTGAAGATCGAACTCGGGTAATCGAAATACTGAAAAATTATTTAGAAGGTGTTACCGATCTCTACGAAGTTGAATTTAGACTGCTGAATAAAATTGGTAATTGGCAGTGGATTATGAGCATGGGCAAGGTTGTTGAGTATGACGAATTTGGCGCGCCGCTGCGGATGACAGGCACTAACAAAGATATCAGCGCCCGCGTTGCAGCAGAAGCAGAAAAAACGCAGTTAATTGCATCTTTGCAAAAGCTCACTTACCAGTTGCAGTCAGCACAAACAATTGCGCGACTGGGTAATTGGGAATTAGATATTTACGCAAAAATTATTACTTGGTCTGATGAGGTTTTCCGAATTTTCGATCGCGAACCAGGTAACACCCCTTGTCTTGAAGAATTGAGACAGCAAGTTCATCCCGACGATCGAGAAAGATGGTTCGGATTCGTGCAAAGGTCAATTAATCCAGGAATAGCTTACGACATCGACTACCGCATCAATTTACCATCAGGAGAAATCAAGCATATCAACTGCAAAGCAGAGGTAGTGAAAAACGAATCGGGTGAGGTGGTAAAGTTGTTGGGAACTGCAATGGATATTACCGAACGCAAACTTGCCGAAATTGCTTTGCAAGAAAGCGAACAGCGATTTCGGGCAGTATTTGAACAAGCGGCGATCGGGATTGCCCAAGTGCGCCCTACTGGTGAATTTTTGAAGGTAAATCAAGGGTTTTGCAAGATTGTTGGATACTCGGCAGCCGAACTGAGTATGCTAACTGTTTGGGATATTTCTTACCCGGAAGACATACAGCCCGATCGAGAGTCAGGAAGGCGAATGTTAGCAGGTGAAATTTTAAATTATTCACTTGAAAAACGCTTTATTTGCAAAAACGGTTCTTTGGTATGGACTAATGTCACCGTATCTTTAGTTCGGGATGCTTTTGGACAGCCGAGTTATGCAATTGGCGCGATCGAAGATATTAGCGATCGCAAGCAAGCAGAGGCAGCACTGCGACAGCAATTAAAGCGGGAAAGGCTGGTAATATCCATGCTGGAACGCATTCGTTATTCCCTTAATTTAACAGAAGTTTTGACAAACGCAGTGGCAGAAGTGCGGCATTTTTTGCAAACAGATCGGACGATTATTTATCGGTTCAATCCCGATTGGAGCGGAATAATTTCTGTCGAATCAGTTGGTGAAAGTTGGATGCAGAGCCTGGGAACAGTAATTAACGATCCTTGTCTTGAAGCAACCTATGCCTCTGATTACAAACACGGTAGGGTAAGAGCGATCGACGATATTAACACTGCTGAACTATCCGAGTGCTACGTTAATTTATTGGCTCAGTTTCAGGTAAAAGCTAACCTAGTAGTGCCAATAGTGCAAGGCGATATGCTGTGGGGGTTGCTGATAGCTCATGAGTGCGAAAGACCCCGCATCTGGGAGGAATTTGAAATCGAATGCTTGAAACAAATTAGCGTGCAATTGGCGATCGCGATCCAGCAATCGATGCTGTTTGAACAAGCACAAACTGAAATAGCAGAACGGAAACTTGCAGAGTTGGCTTTGCAAGAATCTGAAGCACGAGAGCGATCGAAAGCATTACAGTTAGAATTAGCGATTAACAAACTTAGAACCACTCAGTCTCAATTAGTTCAAAATGAAAAAATGGTGAGTTTGGGTCAGTTAGTTGCGGGAGTAGCTCACGAAATTAATAACCCAGTAAATTTCATTCACGGCAATTTGAATCCGGCTCGCAATTA
>JBOFTL010001026.1:0-7549 GCA_051652045.1 Microcoleus sp.
TTGCGGACTGAAGTCCGCACTACGAACCATAGATTAAACAAAAAATAGTTCAATCCCAAATTTGACTAATTGACCCTCATCTCGAACTGCCATATCTTGGACTTCTAATTGCCAAGTTCCTTTAACTGTTTTGCCTTGGAAATTAGCCAAAGCAGGTAAAGTTAAAGCATCAAAGGTTTTTTTCAAATTGCGTGTCGCTCCGCCGCTGCGGTTGTGGAGAACAATCTTGCCCAAATTAAGTTCCGACGGCGGTATTAGCGAAACAATTAAGTCCCCAATATACGAATGCAGAATTTCCACAATTACAGAAAGACGTGCGACAGGATTAGTCTCTGCTACCTCCAACTGAACGCTGATAGTTTGTAAATCAGGTAATGCTCGATCGAAGTTGCGGACGATAACCACACTATTTTGAGGCTGCGGTTTAGCTAAAGTTACTGCTGTCATCGCATTGAGTCGGCCGTATCCGTAAAACTGGCTCCAGCCATTAGCATCATATTGACCGCCAGCAGGGTCAATTTTATCGCAAGATTTCTTCAACAAATCTTTGACTTCTTGCCACCGCAAATTTGGATTGACAGCTAATACTAAAGCTGCTATTCCTGCTGCCCCAGGACAAGAACTGGAAGTGCCACCAAAACTATTAGTATGGTTGCCTAAAGCATCTCCATCAGCCAGAGAACCTTGATTGTATCCGCGATTTCCAGTGCGATCTGTCGTCCAAATTCCTGTAGTTAACGGTTCGGGATGGGATAATTCTGGATAACCAAAATCACTGCTGGGAAAAGCACACCAAATCGCCTTGCCAAAATCGCTATAAACGCTGCGTTTGCCTCGATCGTTACAAGCTGCTACGGCAATTACTCGATCGTAACTAGCATAACCGTCGTTATCTACAGTTTCGTTGCCATTCCCAGCAGCAAATAACACGACACAACCCTTGCCTCCACGCCCTCGATCGGTGGCATAATCAATAGCTAGTTTGGTGCTTGCAGGTAGGGGAACGTAACGATTGTGTACGGGATCGTTGGGGTTGAACCATTCACCATCTGGCGGCCCCCAACTGCAAGAAATCACGTCAGCCCCGTTGTCTGCAGCCCATCGAAAGGCGTTTGCTTCTTGTTGGGAACCCAATCCACTGGCTAGTCGAATTGGCATTAATTTTGCTTTTGCAGCAACTCCTGAAGCTTCTGATTTGCCATCAGCGCAAGCCACTCCCGCACAAGCAGTACCGTGATCGTCTGAGAATCCTCGCTCGTCTTTGGGGCGCGGATCGTTGCTATTTTGTGTCGCGTCTCGAGGGGCAACTATTTTCGCCAAACTGCTAAATTCAACGTGGTCGATGTCAACTCCATCGTCAATTACAGCAATAGTCATGCCTTCCCCTTGCGTAATTTGATGGGCGGCTTCTACGTTGGCACTGGCAGAAATAATTATGCCATTAATAGTTGTGGTTTTAAGGTGCCACTGTTGCGGTGCGATCGCCCTGAAACTGCGCTTTCTAACTATTTCTGGATGGCAGTATTCTACATCATTTCGGTTCAGTAAAGACAGGGCAATTTCAAATACCCGTTCTCCCGTTCCTTCAGGTGCAGCAACAAAGAAAGCATTGGGAGCGTAACTGAGTTCTTCTTTAATACTCAAACCCGCTTCTCGAATAATTCTTTTGCACTCATCAGGTTCTGTCGCATCGGTAAATTTAACAAACAAATTTTCCGTGTAGATTACAGGTTCTCCAGATTGTTGGTCTACTAATACTCCTCCAGCAAAACGAACATCTGGTAATTGGCGAAGTGCCATTTTGCGATCGTTTACCGATCTCTGTCCGCTGCCAGTCGGTATTCGATAAACTTCGACTCCTGCTTCGGGAAATGATAGAACTAATTGACTTCCCGATAAGTTCGCCGATACGGCTGTAGGAACGGCAACTGCTGTTGCTGAACGCCTCGATCGAGTGCGGACGGCTATTAGGTCTTCGCTTTTCTGAAAGCTAACAGCAGGTTCATTTTTATGACCAAACTTGACTTCAGGCATATTTTTAGCTCCCAAACAATTTATCTCAAAAGCAGGTTAAAAAAACTCGCTCTCTTAAGTGCGATCGAGAACGATCGCAACAAAAGAAATGGAATTTTCTTGACAATCTGCGATTTCATCCACTGACAATGACAAATAACCAAGCGGGTAGTAAACTCGGCTTGAGTATAACCTAGCAAAAAGAGTGTAGTAAACTCGAATTTGGTATTAAAGTGTTACAATCCGCTCGTAAGTGTATATAGTTATTTCACCTACTGTTGAAAACCTTCTACAGGCAAAAATTGAGGCCGATCGCCCAAAGTTGCGTCGGTTTGAGTCTTAACCCACTGTCGGTAATCAAACACCAACTGATACATCAATCGTTGTTTGACTGTTAGCAGCACGCTCTTGAGCAAAGCGTTACCCGTAGCTTCTAAAATTGGTTTGGGCGTCATCCAAAAAGGTGGTGGCAGCTCTACTTGCACGACTAAATCTGCTTTTCCTCTAAGCTGCGTCGAGCCGTCAATTTGGTGCGGAGATAGCCTTCCTTTGAGGTGGAGGGAAAAGCGATCGTTGATGTAGTCTACACCGCGAATTTTGCAGCCTGCAGACTCCAATTCGATCGTCCCGTCAGATAGGGCCCGTACTTTGATGTCTACCGTCGGTTGAATGCTCAGCATCATAAATTCTAACGGTCGCATTTTTAACCGGAAACAGTCATCTCCGAGCTGTTCCGTGCGGCTGCGATCGACTAGGGCATTCACCAATCGCTGCGGCTGTCGCAGATAATGCTGAATGGAAACCCGTTCCTCTGGCACCGCTATCTCAACTGATTGGGAAGCATTAAACCGCACGTACATGAAAAAATGTAAAAATATAGAATTCTCAATGATATTTTAACAAAATTCAGGCATTAATTAATCTGGAAAGCAAATTTTAAGCTTATGCTAATTTCGATCGCCCATCTGGGCCCTACCGGCACGAATACAGAAACAGCAGCCATCGCTTACAGCAATTGGCTGAGCGCTAACACGAGCTCCGAATGTAATCTGTGTCCTTATTCGACTATTTCGCAGGCACTAGAAGCATCTGTTAGCGGGCTGGCTCATTTAGCAGTCGTACCAGCAGAAAACTCGATCGAAGGGAGTGTCACAGTGACTCTAGATACCCTGTGGCGGTTGGATGCACTGCGAATTTCCCACGCTTTAGTATTGCCAATTTCCCACGCGCTAGTGTCCAACGCTCAAAGTTTTGAGGAGATTGTCAAAGTTTATTCTCACCCGCAAGCGCTAGCTCAATGTCAGGGATGGCTGGAGCGACAATTACCCTCTGCCACCTTGGTGCCGGCAAATTCTACAACAGAAGCTTTGCACCACCTGGAAGATCGCAGCATCGCGGTAATTTCCCCCCCAAGAGCGGCCCAATTGTACGATTTGCCAGTGCTAGCTCACCCAATTAACGATAATCCCGACAATTACACTCGCTTTTGGGTGCTCGGTAAAGATCTTAAAGAACTGGGAAAGCACCTGGGAAACACCGATTTCTTATCAATTAAATCTACCGCTAACTCGAGCGCTGATGTTTTTTCCTCGAATTGCACCCACACGTCTCTAGCTTTTAGCGTACCTGCTAATATGCCGGGAGCGCTGGTAAAACCATTACAAGTATTTGCCAGTCGGGGTATAAATTTAAGTCGGATTGAATCGCGACCGACGAAGCGATCGCTCGGAGAATATCTTTTCTTTATAGACATTGAGGCAGATGTTTGTGAAGTATTAGTGCGATCGGCCCTAGAAGAGTTAAAAACCCATACGGAAACTTTAAAAATCTTCGGTTGCTACAGTGTAATTTCCGTAGTATAATACTAGCAGCACTTACGTATCAATCCTAAAAAATAGTTTTGTGCGATGGGCTCGTCGTTTGTTTTTACCGAGATTCAGGGTTAGCAGGCAGTATTTTTGCAAAAAAAACTGGTTTCTCAGTACCCACACGTAAGTCCTAGTTAAGTTAAGCACTGGAGGCTAACAAAATGAATGCTGATGAAATTCTGAAGCGATACGCATCAGGGGAAAGAGATTTTCACGAAGTTAATTTAATCGCAGCTTCCTTTTCGGAAGCGTTTCTCAGTCATGTTTGTCTGGCTTGTGCGAACTTAAAAGATGCAAATCTAGCTTCAGCAGATCTGAGTTGGGCTAACTTAATCTGTGCTAACTTAGATGGGGCTTGCCTGTTAATGGCTAACTTGAATGGAGCTGACTTAAGCGGAGCAAATATCACTCGTGCGAGATTAACAGGCGCTGACTCGATCGAGGCAAATTTAGCCAATGCTAATTTAGGGGACACTAAAATTATCGGTGTCAATTTTAGCAGAGCCAATTTGTGTCAAGCAAATCTCATGGAAGCCAACGCTTACGAAGCTTGTTTCGATGAAGCCAACCTTCAAGAAGTGAATCTGAGCGAGGCAAAACTGCGGAGAGCGAGTTTGAGAAAAGCCGATTTGAGAGGAGCATTTTTGTGCGGCAGTAACCTTCAGGATGCCGATTTGAGCTATGCTGACTTGCGCGGTGCTAACTTGTGCGAGGCATTTTTGTGCGGCGCTAACCTCGAAGGTGCACAACTAGATGGAGCAATTTTAAGCGGTGCGATCCAGTTTTGCATCAGACAACAGTAAAGTCGCATCAGTGAAATCGAGCCTGCAAAATCACACTGTATCTAGCTCAAAAGCTTGACAGCTAAGGACTAAAAAAAATATCATTGACTTGGCTGAAAGTGTAATCTATCTGCTTCTGCACCTTGGCAAAATGAATCTGCATTTTCACGATTTCTTTCTGGGAATTAGCTTCCGCAATCTGGCTTTCCAAAGCTAGTAAGTTGCGGTTGAGAGTTTCTACTAGCAGGGTTTGCTTGTCCAGATCGATTTTCAATTCCGCCGTCTTACTCAATTCGATTTGCTTGCGCACCCAGGCGTGGCGGACTAAATTTTCATCACCTCTTTGCAGGGCTATTTCTGCCCGCTGCTGCCACTGATTGGCGTTGGTTTCCGATTGATTGTACTGCCATTGAATTCGCAGTTGAGCCGAGATAGCGCTAGCAACAGCCTGACGCAATTCTTTGAGGCACTCCTGAATTTCTGAGATTAATAAATCCCATAGTTTTATCAGTTCGCCTGTAGATTGTTGGCGATCCACAGAGGCGACTAATGCTTCCAAGAGCAACAAGTTCGGCGCAATTTGTTGAATGAGTCGATCGAAAATTAGCTGTGTTTCTGATAGCTGCCGTTGGTTGTTTGGTTCTTCACCTGCTATTGTAAAGCGTTCTAATAGTTTGCGATCGCTTGTTATAGTGGGTGAAGTTACAGGTACAAAAGGCGATAATTTTTCACGGGCGATCGAACTCAGCTTTTGGTGGAGCAAATCGCGGGCCGCCCACTGAACCGGACCTGTTTCGTTTTGACAAATTGCGATCAGTATCTCTAAGCCTGCATCTCCGTAATTCAAAGTCTCTGGCAGGGCGGCGATGCGATGTTCGCTAACGGGACTGGACAACCGATGCTTGACTCCTGCTAGTCCGCCGAGAACGACTCCGCCGACAGGAGGTGGCAATTGACCGCCTCGAACTGCATCGTAGGGTTGCGGTCGATCGAACTTTTCTAACACTAGCAATCGCTCCTGAATTAAAATTCGAGTTTAGCTTGTTACCTACCAGCATTGGAATCCGACAGCCGCCTTCAGGATGCGTGTCAAGTGACGGATGGGAATCCCGTGCTTGTGGGCTCTTAAGTCAATTGAACGTATCTTTAAGTACAGTCCGGGCCGCTAAATGATTGCGAGTAGAAGTCAAAATTTCTGTTTCTCGTTCCAATCTAGCAGCAGTATCTTGTAATTCTAAAAGAGTTTGCTGTTCGGTTGCCGCCCCGTAAAGGTAACTGGCGACCCAGTAGGACAATTCTGTAGGTAAACTAGGAATATCTTCCGGCAGGTCGATCGACTGATCCATCAATTTACTCGACAGCCGAACCACATCTCGCAGCAGTTGTTCGACATCTTTGCCCAAAGGTCTGAGGTCTTGCTGCGGCGGTGCGTCTTCAATCCATTCTACCAGGCCCACTAAATAGGGTTTTTCCCGAACGGCGTCGAGCACTCGGAAACGCTGCTGACCTAAAGTCATGATTTTCATCCGATCGTCGGGAAGTCGCTGACAGTGAATCACTTCGGCACAGCAGCCGACAGCAGAGACTCTATTTTGGTTGGGGTCCCACATGAGTACACCAAAACGGCGATCGCCCTCCAAAATGGTATTGATCATGATTCGGTAGCGAAACTCGAAAATATGCAGCGGCAAAGGTCTACCGGGAAATAGAACCACTTCCGGCAAGGGAAACAGGGGGAGTTCGCGAACTGCGACAGAGGAAGAGGATGCCATTTTCCCTCAGATGTGACGGTACTTGCGATTATTTTTATTACTCTAACCGATCGCCGACAATTCCGGGCGAGGTCAAGGGCGATCGGGCGAAAATCTGGGGCGGGCGTTCGAGGTGCCACATTCCAATCTTTGACATCCTCACGAAAACATGGTAACTAGGGAGCGGGATACTCGATCGTGCATTTTCCAACGGATCGCACCCGCGTTCCTTTAGTCTTAAGGTCAGGCACGGACGTTGCTTGCTGCCAAACTAGGAAGTTCAATGCTTTGCGTGTATTTGAGTCCGAAATGGAACTATAAGCAATCAGGATGAAATTAGAAAAAATTATAACTAATACCATTCAAATTGCTTGTAAATAAGTGTGTCATGCCTCCTTGTTTCCCCTAATATCATAGAGGGAACAAACCTAAGTCCAAACTTCAAAGCTAATAGACCCTTGAAGTTTGTATTAGGAAAAGTTATATTTTTGTTGAATTTTTTGAGAGGATTACTGCATGGCAACTTTCAAAGTTACCCTCATCAGCGAAGCCGAAGGAATTAACCAGACTATTGACGTTGATGACGATACTTACATTCTCGACGCTGCTGAGGAAGCAGGACTCGACCTCCCCTATTCCTGCCGTGCTGGTGCTTGCTCCACTTGCGCTGGCAAAATCAAAGAAGGTGAAATCGATCAATCCGACCAATCTTTCTTAGATGACGACCAAATCGAGGCCGGCTTTGTGCTTACTTGCGTTGCTTATCCCAAGTCTGACTGCACGATCGAAACTCACCAAGAAGAATCTCTCTACTAGAAACTTCCTCGATTGTCGGCTGCTACTCCCACTTATAAACTAAGAGTTGTTTCAGCCGACGATCGGTTTCAGCTTCATTTAGATGAACCAGATGTAGGGAAGCGACATTCCTTCCGCTAACACTGGCTCTAAGGCGTGTCAACAAAAGCCGTTGACTGCCAATTTTCTCGAACGAAAGCGACATTTTTAATGGTGTCGCTTTCGTTTTTATTGAATCAAAAAATTCAGATAACGAGTTTGATACCGCTTCTTCGATTACCAGCGATCGAAACGGTTTGTAGTGTGGACTTCAGTCCGCAATATATAGCGGACTGAAGTC
>JBOFTL010001027.1:0-7159 GCA_051652045.1 Microcoleus sp.
TTAGTGGGGCTGGATGTGTTCCTCACTATAAAACGCCGTAGAGAGAAACTTTTGGAGTATCTCGAAGGAAGATCTAGATATCCTTTACAGGACTCAGATGCCCAAACTATATTGCTTGCAATTAGTGTGGGAGCGTCACTTTTATAGAGAAGTTGCCATAATGTACCCGCAAAACGAAATGCAATGGGTCAGCGTCTTATCTACTAGACCATCTCTAGAAGCAGCGATCGCAGAAGTGGTAGAACAAGCCGATCGAGCCTTAGAAGGGCAGGCGGATTTGGGGCTGGTATTTATCTCGTCTGCGTTTGGCAGCGAGTATTCTCGGCTGATGCCTTTGCTGAAAGAAGCACTGCGGGTACCGGCGATCGTGGGCTGCGGTGCCAGAGGGGCGATCGGGATGGGGCTCGACGGGGAGACAGAGGAAGTTGAGGCAGATGCCGCCTTGAGTTTGAGTCTGGCACGATTGCCGGGAGTGGATGTCAAAACTTTTCACATTAGTGCGCCAGAAATGCCGGATTTAGACAGTCCTCCAGATACTTGGGTCCAGATGTTGGGCGTACCGGCAAATTCCGCACCGCAATTTATTTTACTGGCCGATCCGCTTTCGGCAAAAATTAAAGATTTGCTGCAGGGGCTGGATTACGCCTATCCGGGCGCGCCGAAGGTGGGAGGACTCGCCGGTGGAGATGGTGGCATTCGGGGCGGGGCGCTGTTTTGCGATTACCAGCTTTACCGGGAAGGCACGGTGGGGGTGGCTTTGAGTGGGAATATAGTTTTAGATACGATCGTCGCTCAAGGCTGCAGGCCGATCGGGCGTCCGTACCGAGTGACGGAAGGGGAACGCAATATTTTATTGAAAGTTGAAGAAGAAACGGACGATCGAGGTAATTTGGGAGTCGAACAATCGCCCCTAGAGGCGCTGCAGGAGTTGGTGCAAACTTTGAGCGAAGAAGATCGGGAATTAGCGCAAGACTCGCTATTTGTGGGCTTAGTCAGCGATGAATTCAAGATGACACTGGAGCCCGGAGACTTTTTAATTCGCAATTTGTTAGGAGTAGATCCTAGGGTAGGGGCGATCGCGATCGGCGATCGAGTGCGACCGGGCCAGCGCATCCAATTTCACCTCCGAGATGCGCGCACCTCTGCAGAAGATCTAGAAAACTTGCTATCGCGCTATTCTCGGACAACTTCCTACAGCGGAAATGCGGGTGCGCTGATGTTCTCTTGTATGGGGCGGGGCGAAGGGCTGTATGGCGAACCGAATTTTGATTCGCAACTGTTCGCGCGCTATTGCCAAGACATTCCTTTAAGTGGATTTTTTTGCAACGGTGAAATCGGCCCGGTGGGAGGCAGCACTTTTCTGCACGGCTACACCTCGGTATTCGGAATTTGCCGCCAAAATTCTTAAATAGTTGAGAGTTGATAGTTGATAGTTGAGAGTTGAGATTTTTATTACAACTAGATCGATCGAACATGATATATAGCGATCGCCAATCATTCATCAATCGATCGCAGTGTATGAGTTTCGATCGACCATCACCTCCAGAAACCGGGTTTTTTCTATAATATTTGCCGCCGTAAAAAGACTCGGAAAAAAACCCATTTTCTCTAGATGTAGGGTGCGCACTGCGCACCGCAAGCGCTATGAATAAAATCGAGATTGTTCGATCGCCCGCTAAGAATCAGCACTAAGAATCAGTGGCAAAATACTTAATTAAGACGCTCATTACTTCACCGGGATTTTGAGTCGGGACAAACGGACTCCAGTCAGTAGCGCAGGCAAAATTATCGCGGTGAAAAGAATGAATGACGCGGGAAACAATGGGGCGGGAACTGATAATAAAGAGTTTCAGAAGTTCTCGGTTAGTTGAAGTTGGCAAGTTTGGTTCTTTAGCAGGGGGTTGAATTGCTTCGGTAGTGGGATTTTCTGGTGCAATCTCGAAAGCAAGTATTAATTCGGTATTGGGTAGCAGTTGCCGCATGACTTTCATGGATGCTTCTGCTTCGCTGCGGCTGCGAAATTGGGCGACTGGCAAGCGCTGAAAGTTGGGCAGAAGTCGGTAAATAGTCCAAGCATTTCCAGTTTCTGAAGTGTTCATGGTTCTATTGTAAATTGGGTATGTTTGCCCATAGGAATCTGACAGACTTGCATCTTTTATTGTTAGTGCAGTCTGTTTTGGCTATGGCTGTGCTTACTTCAAGCAATCTAACCGCTCAAATTAGGCGCTTAAATCAAGATTTTATAATCATATGGTAAAAAAAAGGCAACGTCAACGGCAACCAGAAAATGAGTCGCCTTTTCGGAAACTGCGAGAGGACGCTAACTTGAGCCAAGAAGAGTTGGCTGTGCGGATGGGGGTATCGGCTTCGTCGGTGCGGCGATGGGAAAAGGGAGACGAACCTACGATGACTGTTCGGCAAATGAGGAATTTTTGCCGTTTGGTACGGGTATCTTTTGATAACTTGCCGGATTATCTCAGTCGGCAAGTAGACGAGGAAAAGTTATCGGTGGATAGATTAGTCGATGGTAGCTTCGATTAAAACAATTAAAATACAGCAAATAGTCTTTTGTATGTACGCCATATTTGTGATGTAAGGTGCGCAGTGCGCACCCTACAACTACAACTTAAGTTTCTGACTGAATTAAATCGCCAACAGGTGGATGTCGTTTTATTGCTTTATCAGCGGCCCGAATATTAATGACTCTCTCTCTATTTAAAACTAATGCTATAACTGTAGCTCTTCCAATGGGAGTCAAACCTACTATCGATAATCCATCGGCAGACCAAATAAAATGTTCGTTCCAACTATCTTGTCTGGGGTTAAACAAGGGTACTTCTGTCTCTGACTGAGGATCTATCGCTCTAGTTTTATCAGATTTCTTGCGATTGCAGTGAAAGCAAGCTAGTGCCAAGTTGTTAATATCATTAGTTCCATTTTTAGTTAAGGGAATAATGTGTTCGATCGTAAATTCTACATACTGCCATTGTTCTGACGCATGGCAATATTCGCACAGACAGTTTGCTCTCTGACGAACTCGATCTTGGATATTTTCAGGGATTTGACGGCGAGCGGACATTTCTATACTGTAGGCTGAATCTGGCCCAAGAAAAGATTGCGGACAGTGCGATTGACAAAACTCAGGTAATCGTCGATTTCTTCGTAAAGATTGAGTTCTTCCTCTTCATCAGGATTCAGAGGCAAAGTTTGTTGTTTTTCCAACAGCTCTTCTATGCGGTTTTTGATAGTTGTGGAAGCTCTAAAAATGGGTATACCTTCAACTAATTCTATGCGCACAGCTCCTTCTATCGGTAAAGTAGCGCGCAGGTTTTCCAGTTTTGGGAGCATTAGCATAGTAATAAACTTTATGGATTTCCTTTTCTATTGTATCGCGATCGCGCTGTTTCAGAAATTCTAAGTTATAATTAAACCATTAACTTTCAAAAGTTGAGGTGTCAGATGTCCGCGATCGCACCTATTCTCCAACAAACCGCTGGCAAAATTTGCTTTGACGTGGATGATGTTAAACCAGCCCAAAAGCGATTGCCCGTTCACAATGCCAAATCGCAAATCGAGAAGCAGTTAAAAAAATCGATAATTGCCTTCAGTCATGACGATACATTTGAGGCGATCGATACTTGCAGTATTAGTTCATTGGCAGACTTATATAAGATTCATCCACTAGCCCTAGCAGTTGATGCTGCTTTTAACGAACATCGCCCATTATTGCTAACTCCCGATATTATTTGGATCGCGATCGCCCAAGGATTTGCCAACCATATCAACAATAATTCTGAAACCTTGCGTTCTCAATTTGTCAGGCACCAAGGCAAGAAAGAACTGATAGTTAAAATTCTGGGAATTCCCCAAAATTCGCAACAATGGTCAGAGGTTGTTCAAGAGTGGAGTTTGCAAATTCGCGATGAGGTGGGATCGGAAGTTTATAAGTTATTAGAATGTAACTTCAGTACCACGACTCCGATTACCAAAACAGTCAGTCATGTAGTGATGATGGATGCGTTTCAACAGTATTTTGACCACGTAGTTGTGAGTATTTGCGGAATTCCCCAGGTGACGCTTTTGGGAACTGTTGCGGATTGGCAAACGATTTACGATCGAGTTGAGGAAATCGCACGTTACGAACTCAATTGGTGGACAGATAGATTGTTACCGATTTGCCGGGAATTGATAGAAACTGCTGCGGGAAAACCTAATTTAGAATTCTGGCGTGACATCTACAAACCTGAATTGAGATACGGCACTAATACTTTCACGGGTTGGTTGGCCGATTTATTTCCTTACTTAAAGCAGTCTCAGGGTGTAGTTCCTTCCATTCGCAATGGTATTCTGAATATCGAGCGATCGCAATTGACTGTAGATGATGGTATTAACCTGGCCGCTTTACCATCTGGACTGTCTCAAGTTGCTTTTAAGTTGGAAATAAATAAACAGCGATACATTTTAGAATTAATGGCAGGTTTTATAGGTATTTCTCAGAATTCCGACAGCGGAGTTTTGCAGCCGGAAATTGGTTGGTGGGTACAAGAAGGAACAGCTTTTGACGAGTTGCTCGATAAAATCGAGCGAGAACATTTTACGCTACCGCCGATCGATTGGTCGAAATTTCGCTCCGATACTACCTCAAAAGAAATGATGCAATTGCTCGATCGATTTGATGGTGCTACTTTATATCCTAACAGCGATCGACCTTGGAAAATTCCCCGGCGTTGCGATGCTAGATGCTACTCAGTTTCAGAACCGGAGTTTGAAGTTGCTTCAGTTGAACACTTGATGGATCTCGTTGATGGACGGGCTATTGTTTGTATTTATCTGTGGAGAACCTGTGAATCATGGATTGCGATTGGCAAACCAGTTTTTAATTCCAAGTATCGATATTGGCAACTGGAAGAAGTCACGATTATTGCGCGCGGAATTCCTGAATTGTTCGATCGAATTTTTCAAGCAGAAGGAAGTTACTATTTTGATGAGTTAGATTTTATTCTGAGCCAGCTTTAAGACTATTAATATTGCGTTCGATCGATACAATCTCAACTGTAACTTTTAGATAATAAGTTTAACTCATAATTAAGAATTGTTGCCGCTAGTCCTCTGACCTTGACGCTCCATAATTAGAAAAATACAATATTGTATTATGCTATGTTCGATCGATCTACCGTCAAAAAATTAGTTTCTCACAAATTAGTTTGCAGTATTGAAATCTTGCACCATTCTCAATAAACCGTACAAGAAACCGGGTTTTTGACGAGAAATGTTGGCTTTGATGCAGAGTCTTTCCCCAAAAACCCGGTTTCTGCCACAGATGCAAGATGTCAGCAGTAAGGACTTCAGCCCGCTCCGAAATTACGGACTGAAGTCCGTATTACAAACAGTTGTCTCAAACAGTTGTCTCAAACAATTTTTATTTAAAAAAGATTATGGCTGGCAAATTCGCTAAAATCACCGTTGCTGTTTTGAGTTTACTTGCGATCGGCGGTGCGGCAACATATCTGTACTCGGATGGTTATTTAGGGGCTGATAGTAAACCCCTAGACAATGCCAAACTGATTCCGAGCGATGCTTTAGTAGTCGGCACGATCGATCTCAACCCTGAGTCTTGGTCAAAATTACAGAAATTTGGCACGCCAGAAGCTAGGGAATTTTTCGATAAAGCTTGGAAAGAGTTGGAAAAAGAATTTGCCAAGGAAAACGCTCAAAAGGAAAGTTCTCAAATTGATTACGATCGAGATATCAAACCTTGGTTGGGTACTTCTGTCTGGGCTGTATTACCATCAGCTAAAACCCCAGGTCAACAATCGCCCAGCTCGGAATTTATCGGCGTTATGACGATTAAAAACAAGTTTAAATTGTGGCAAATAAATCAAAACATTAGCAAAAGCGATCTTGCTAAGAATAAATTCAAGGAGATTGATTACAAAGGATTTAAAATTTTGGAGATTGATTACAAAAGATTCCAAATCTTGGAATCTACCCCGGAAAAAGTCGATAAAAGCTACTGCACGATCGTGAAACGCTATCTTGTTTGTAGTGACAAGGAGAAAAATGTTCAAAAAGCTATCGATATCCATAAAGGACAACCATCTTTAGCAAGCAAGCCGGAAGTTGCCAAAGTATTCTCAAACGATTTAAAAATTGACAGGCCAGTAGCTCAATTTTATATTTTTGATGGTTTAGCTTTGCTAAAAGAGGGTGTGGCAAATGCTCCTCAGTCTCAAAGTACATTGTTATTCGATCGGCCGGAACTATATCCGGTAAAATCTTTAAGTTGCGGTATCGGCATTGATGATGCTGGGATTCGGATTAATACTGTTGCCAATTTGCGACCGAATGCCACCATTCAAACCAACGTTCAGCCAGTAACTGAAAAAATCATTAGTTATTTTACCCAGCAAACAGTTGCTTTATTTACGGGGAAAGACATCAATAAAAATTGGAATATTTTTGTCAGCCAAACCCAAAGTGTTCCTGAATTCAGCCAGGGAATTAATCAATTTAGAGGAAGTTTAGCTACTTCAAATATCGATGTAGATAAAGATATTTTTGGATGGATGGATGGAGAATACGGGTTCGGAGTAATTTCACTGCCAAACGTACCTTTAGAAACAGCTTTTGGCTTAAAAATAGTAATTCAAACCAGCAATCCTGAAGCAGCTAAAAGCACCTTTGCTAAATTTAATACACTTGCCAAAAGTAATGGTATGACTGTAGCGGAAAAAAAGATTGCCGATCGAACTCTAACAGAGTGGCAAACTCCCGGTCAAGACTTTGTATTGGGACACGGTTTGTGGGACGCAAATTCAGTATTTATTGCTGTAGGGAATGCCAAAACATTACCAGCGATCGCAGCTACATCAAATCCAACTTTAGCACAAAGTGAAAACTTTCAAACAATTACTAAATCTTTACCAAAGCCTAACAGCGGTTACGGTTATTTCAATTTTGAACAAATTCTGACCGCTGTCAATTCTGCTGCATCTAAAAGTTTAATCGAGTCATCTGTATCCAAAGAAAATATAGCAGAATTCGATCGGGCGATCGCGGCTCTTAATTCTGTACGCGGCATAGCCATGACAACCGCAGAGGTAGATAAATTGACGCAGAGGTATGAGATGTTAATCGCACTCAAGCCAGCAACTGCCGG
>JBOFTL010001028.1:0-8681 GCA_051652045.1 Microcoleus sp.
ACCAGCGGCACCAACGGTTTGGGAACTTTACTGATTGACCCGGAAAATATTTTAATTACAGACTCGCCAGTAAGTGAAGATGACAAAGCAATTACTGCCAACAGCAGTATTTTAGCCACTAGAAATCAAACACAAGAGCCAAAAAATTCCGGTGAATCGCTGACAATTTCCGCGCGGGCTTTAGAAAATATGTCGGCAACTTCAAACGTAGTATTGGAAGCCCTCAACGATATTAAAATATCCGATTTAGCTGACGGTCAGTTGAGCTTTCGGGCAACCACAGGTTCAATTAGTTTTAAAGCAGATGCCGATCGCAGCGGTGCGGGAAATTTTTCTATGAATGCTAAAGATACAATTAGCACTCAAGGCGGAGCAATATCTATTTCCGGCTACCGAATTACAGCGGGCAATTTGTCGAGTAACGGTGGAAATATTAGCGTTATCGGCCAAGCAGCGACAGCAACAGGAAATATTTCCTCATCCAATACCCGCACGGGCAGCAGCGGCAATATTTTGCTAGAAGGCACGAACGTAGTAGCAGAAAAAATTGATGCCAGCGGCTCTTCAGCAAGGGGAAATATTATTTTAAATGCGCAAAATTATTTAGAAGTTGGAGGCGCGACGGCAAGTTCGGGTAACATTCTGTTGACTGGCAATGAAATAGATTTAACAGGTGGCAGTAATTCCATTAGCGGCAGCGGATTTTTAGTTTTACAACCTTGGAATCCGGGACAAAATATCGCGATCGCCGGTAATGGAGATATCGGCACTAATACTTTTTTGAATTTGACCGCTAGCGACCTAGAAACTTTGAAAAATGGTTTTGCTAGCATTACGATCGGCCGCAATAACGGTAGTGGTTCGATCCTGATGGCTAACAATTTTACCTTCTCCGATCCGCTCACAGTGCAATCGCCGGCTAACTCGGGAACGATAACTACAACTAGATTGCTAAGCGGGACTGACAATGCCTCTATTACCCTCAAAGCTGATGGCAATATCAGAACCGGAGATATTTCTACCAACGGTCAAGAAATTCGCCTCGCCAGCAACAGCGGTGACATTACCACCGGTCAGCTACACACGGGAACGGCAACGGCCGATCGCAATTCCCAAACTGCCTCTCAAACGCTCGCAACGGCAGGAGATATCAGCATTACAGCCCCTGGGAAAGTCAGTGCGGGATCGATCGACACTAGGGCCGATCGCGCGGGGAACGTGACGCTAACGGGCGCAGGCGGAGTCAGTGCGGGGTCGATCGCGGCAGGGGGCGCGCAAACCGGTGGCAATATTACCCTGACAGGTAGCGAAATTGACTTGACTGGCGGCAGCAATTCGCTAGTTAGCAACGGCAATCTGGTGTTGCAACCGGCCGATCCGCGACAAAACATTACCATTAACAGTACCGGCGATACCGAAGCATTGGATTTGACTGCTGCGGAATTGAGCTCGCTGCGGAACGGATTTACTTCGATCGCGATCGGTCGCAGTGACGGTAGCGGTACGATAACTATTGCTCCCCCGACAGTGACATTTCAAGACCCGACGACGATTCAATCGCCTTTGGAAAACGGTTCGATCGTCGGTACGGGCGCGATCGCGGGTACGGATAACGCCCAGATTACACTGATCGGCGGTACTGTGGGCATCGGCGACGTTACCTCGACGGCGGGAATTAACATTACCAGCAGCCGGGGCGGCGTTACCGCCGGTACGCTGTCCTCTCGCACGCAAAACGGAGAAGCTGGCGATATCAGCATTCGCAGTGCCGGTCAGGTAGTATCCGGCAATGTCAATGCTTCTGGTGCCCGTGGCGGTGGAGATATCTCGATTTCGGCATCCGGGCGCATCGGTACGGGGACGATCAATTCGAGTTCGCAATCGGGAGATGCAGGTTCGAGCACGCTTACCGCACAAAAAGATATTGAAGTTGCGTCGATCAAAGCCCGCGGCAATACGGGCGGTGATGTGGAAATTGCTGCTGGAGGGGCGTTTCGGGTAACGGGAGGATCGCAAACAGATCGCGCTACTAGCATTTCTACAGACGGGCGCGATCGATCGGGCACTCTGTTGGTGCAAAGTGATTGCAAGTCGGGAAACTGCACTCAGACAAACCTGGGGACGACAAATTCACCACCAAACGGCGGCACATCAGGGGGGTCGATCGTGGTGACACCGCTTCCTACTTCCCAAACCGTAGAATTGAAAGTAACCGACAGTTCCGGCGTTCCTCGGTTAACTCTCGTCCCCGCAGGGTCGGAGGTGAAGGACGCGCCAAATACTCCTTCAGAGGCTTCTGGTGGCTCCTTGGAAGTGCGTTCGATCGCTCCTTCGGGGGGGGGAGAGCTGGGGTCGCTGTCTCTGTTAAAAAACAATTCAGGCAGTAATGGAAGTACAGACAACAACGCGCCATCCATCGCGCAGCAGGCGGGGAATTTGAGAGTGCCAGAAATTGCTCGATCGAGCGCGATCGGGCAAATCAACCCGATCGAAGCAGTGCAGCAAAACGATCGGATTCGGGAGAGGGAATTTGAAAGTTATTTTGGCAAAAATCTCGATCGACCGCTATTTACGCAGCAAAGCATTCGAGATAACCTCAACAGCGTCGCTCATTTGGGAGTGAAGCCAGCAATTTTTTACGTGTGGGCAAAAGCCGATCGTTTAGAATTGGTGCTGCTGCTTGCTAACGGCAAAAATATTTTTAAAAGCGTACCAGCAGATCGCGAAACAGTGCTGCAAGTTGCTAGAGAATTTACTAATGCGGTGCGCACTCCGAGAAGTTTGAGTAATACCGATTATCAAGAACCGGCCCGACAACTTTATCAGTGGTTAATTGAGCCGCTGCGATCGGAATTGGAAGCTAACAAGATTGACACCTTGATATTTTCGATGGATGCGGGTTTGCGAACTTTGCCTTTGGCTGCTTTGTTTGACGGTGAAAAGTTCTTAATAGAAAAGTACAATTTGGCGCTGATTCCCAGTTTGAGTTTAACTGATACTCGCTATACAGACGTGAAATCTTCCGAAGTTTTGGCGATGGGGGCGTCGAAATTTCCCGAAAAATACGATCAAAATCCTTTGCCGGCAGTGCCGTTGGAATTATCAACAATTGTGGGCAAACTTTGGCGGGGTTCGTCTTTTCTCAACGAAAGTTTTACTTTAGGAAATTTGAAAAATAAGCGCAATCAACCGCAGTATAAAATCATTCATTTAGCTACTCACGGTGATTTTCAGCCTGGAGGGGCCGAGAATTCTTACATTCAGTTTTGGGATACTAAATTGCGGTTGAATCAGTTGGATGAATTGAAATTATCCAACCCGCAGGTGGAGTTGTTGGTTTTGAGTGCTTGTACTACGGCGGTGGGAGACGAACAGGCTGAGTTGGGGTTTGCAGGGCTGGCATTTCAGGCTGGGGTAAAATCGGCGGTAGCGAGTTTGTGGTATGTCAGCGATGCGGGTACTTTGGGGTTGATGACGGAGTTTTACCGCCAGTTACGAACGGCACCGATTAAGGCTGAGGCTTTGCGACAAGCCCAGTTGGCTTTGCTGCACCAAGAAGTCCGCTTGCAAGATGGTTATTTGGTAAACTCGGGGAACGATCGAGCTTTGCCTTTACCTGTGGAGTTAGCTGAAAAGGGCGATCGTAATTTGTCGCATCCTTATTATTGGGCGGCTTTTACGACGATCGGTTCGCCTTGGTAAACTAATGTTTTAAGTGATGTGGTGCGGGTATTTAAGTCACTCCAAATCTTGATTACTTAGGGCTTGCTGAATAAGTCTTTTAGTGAGGATAGGCAACAGGCGACAGTTGTGTACGATCGTTAGGGGTAATAATTTTCCGATTTATGAAATTGGTATTACCTCCTTGATTGTATCGCAAAAGTGCGTCGCTCGATAATACTTGCCAGCAGCAAGAATTGTTCGTCGCGACGCACCCTACGCAATCTGTGTTGAAATTAAGAAATTTGCCAATGCAGTCGTACAGGCTAAAACATTGTTATTGCTTCATTTCCTGGGAAAGCCGCGCGATCGAAACTCACAGAACTACTGCTATTAGCGTACAATAAATTGCCATTGTTACCTGCAGGAAATATCCCGACTTGTGATGCAGAAATCGAACTCGAATTCTCAGCCATGAAATCTGCGATCGCGTCCCCAACTAGACTGGGGAATTCACCTGCAAAAACATCCATTCCAGCAGCACCTGTAAGAGAATTACTACCTGTTAGCCCCTCACCATCAATGGTTCCTGTCAGAAGATCGACACTCGCACTCCGAACCGAATTTTGGCTGCTGGTAACGATTCCTAAATACGGAATATCGTTAGGGAATTTTGGCGTCAGCCGTCCGGTAATCGGGTCGAGAGTAGCACCGCCAATGCCAAAGTCATTGTCTGTAATAACAGCTAAACCTCCGTTTTCCAACAACGTCAGTCCTTCGACTTTCGCCTCATTTTTCGGATCGTATCCAGCAGCAATTAAATCGACAAATAACTCTTTGCTTACAGGTTTAATTCCTGCTGCTGTTAGTTCGCTCAAAGAAGCATTTTCAACAGTTTTGCCTTTCAAACCTGCTGTATCAGTCTTGGTTAAATCCGTCGCCCCAGTGATATCGATCTGGAAAACTTTTTTGAAAGCACCAGATCCGCTATTGTCATCCCGTTCGACAACCAAAAATTTGCCGTTACCCAAGGATGTAGCGTCGCCAATTTTGTCAGCATTGAGACTGTCTAAACGATAAATAAACTCGCCAGTTGTTCTCTTCGCAACCGGATCGAATTCCAAAATTCTGAGATTGAGAGAATTGCGCGAGTTACTATCATTAGCCGTATCTGGATTATCTAACGCGCTTTGGATAAAAGCATAAACCTTACCATTTTGGTAAGCTATTGCTTCAAATCCTCGATTGGCGCGTCGCTGGCCGTAGACTCGCGGCAGGGCTTCTACGCCTGTATTAACACCAGAAACATTTGACTTTTTAGGTACGTACCTTTCAATTAATTTCCCTGTAGCATCGAAATGTAAAATTGACGGTCGGTATTCATCTGCCATCCAGTAAGTGCCATCATCGGCACGAGTAATTCCTTCTAAATCGACGCCAAACGGGTCATTTTTTAAGGTGCGACCGAAAACATTTACTCCGACTTCATCGCTATTAGCTAAACCTGCTTGACCTTGCAAGTTTGGCAGTCCGCTTAAAGGTGAATTGTCCTTATTTCTCAGTCCAATTCTTTTTAAATTGCTAATTTCTCGGGTTGCTGGGTTGAATTCAAATCTCACCCAACTCGGTTGAAAATCCGGTAAAGCAAAAGGTCGCGATCGCACGCCATTAATATCAGTCGGTTCGGCATTCGGCCCCCGATCTGTGTGGGTGAGAAAACGCAAATTTCCATTCTGCGATCGACCTTCATACAGCAATCCCGAAAAACCTCCAAATGCTATTTCTTGATTGGCAGGACTGTTAGCTAATTTGGGTAAATTTGCGATCGGAATTGTTGTCGCCCGATACTGTTGGGGATTGATACTTATTGCTGGTGAAGTGCTAGGAAAAGCAGTGACACCGCTAGCAAGTCTGGGATCTAGATTTAGCGGTTTGTCTAACTTCAGCAGCAAAAATTCATTTTGATCCGGTGCCGGCGGACGCCCCGCACCGCCTCGAAAATTGTTGTCATTTGCTACTAGAATCGTGTCGCGATCGATCGGTAAGACATTTTCAATTGTTACGAAAGGAAATCGAAAAGTAGTGCTGCGATCGCCATTTAAATCCTGCGGATCGCGGATGTTTAGTAAATCGGCAACTTCTTCTTTAGCTGCAAAACCGTTAGCATCTTTTTGCGCTAGATTAATTTTGAAGACTTTTTTGAGTTGCGCTTCATTTCCCTGTCTGTTATCGCGTTCGATAACCAGGTACTCATTCTCATTAATTGCGGTCAAATCTCCGATCGCATTCCCGGCAGCTTCTAAACGGTAGCGACCTGCAATTCCCGTAAATTGTTTGGTGGCTAAATCGAATTTATTGATGCGCAGCGTATCCGTTCTATCTCCCGCCACCGGACCTTCCAATAGAGCGTAGAGTGTGGTTTTTTGAGGATTAATTGCCAATCCTTCATAGCCTCTCGATCGAGCTAGATTTGATGTTGCTTGACCGGATAAAACGTTAGGATTGTCGGGCGATCGAACCAAATCGGGAAACAGAGTTGTTTGCCGCGCTGCTACAGCAGTATTGGGAAAATCACTAAATAATCCATCTACCCCTAACTTGAAAAATTGCTCGTATTCTGCTTGAGGATTATTGTTATAATCCGCCGCTAAATATCTAGGTTCGTTGCGGAAAGTATAAGGATGTACCAACAAACCTGCCGCGTGAGCATCCCGAACTAAACTTGTAGGTGTGAGGGTTTTATTATCGGCATTAACAGAAACAATCATCCGTTTCCAAGGGCCGATTCCATCAGCATAGGTAGCGATTTCTGCCAAGCCTTGAGGAGTCCGCAAATCGCCGTAGGTGCGCCGATCGCCCTTAACTGTAAAATCAAAGGGTTGATTTTCAATCAGCTTGCCATCCGGGCCGACATCAACTGCATCTAGCAATTGCACTAACGGCACATCAATCAGTCGATTTAAATCTTTTAAATTACCTACTTCAAAGGACTGGATGAAGACGGGAGAATTTTTACTATCGTAACCGTTGGCTTTGAGAACTCTGACCAAAGGTTCTTCAAGAGATAATTCGATCGAATCGAAGTAAGTAGGGTGTTTTGTCTCTGGATAAAGACCGATCGTGCGACCTGTTTCTGCACTTTTTCGCTTGACTAAATCTATAATTTCTTGCAGGGTGGGAATTTCAAACAAACCGTTGAAACTTTGGTCGCGAAATGCTAAACTTTCCTTAGCGCGGAGAGTTTTCAGTTCTGCTAAAGTGAAATCTTCTGTAAACCAACCCGCGATCTGTGCGCCATCAATAGATTTAGTTGTGCGGCGGCCGGCAAATTCCGGACGGTTAGCAACATCCGTCGTTCCAGAAATATCATTTTCGTGACGGGCAATTAAAACTCCGTCCTTTGTAGAAACTAAATCTGGTTCGACAAAGTTCGCCCCCATATCTATTGCTAATTCATAAGCTGCTAGCGTATGTTCCGGGCGATAACCGCTAGCGCCGCGATGTCCGATGACGATCGGTACTTGACCGCTAAGAGTCGGAATTTCTTTAAAATCGGGAGTTGAAATCGGAGGTTCTAACAGTTTGCCAGTAGCATCGAAATGCAATAAATAAGGTCCGAATTCATCTCCTACCCAAATAGTACCATCTTTAGCAACAATGAAGGATTCAATATCGAAGTCCGCCCCCGTTAACAATCTTTCTGGGGTGCTTTCATTAACAATGGAAAAAGGAACTTTTTTGTCAGGATCGGAAAACGAAATAAAATCTTTAACATTTACCGTGCCATTTCCCCCATCGCCTCTGAAATTAGGGGTAAGGCGATACAATCGCAATAAATAATCGGGGCTGTTTGTTTTACTACCAAAGCCATTATCTGACAAAAACCAGAAAGAACCTCGATCGGCAAATTGCACGCCGCTAAATCCTTGAACTGGTTGGGCGAGAAAAGGGCCGCCTAAATCGGTTGCCCTCGCACCGGAGGGAGGCCCGCCAGCAAAGGTATCGGCGGGTAATAAAGCAAATCCTTTGAGTTGAGCCATAATTGCAGGTTTAAGATTAATTTGCAGGTTTTGCGCCTTCGCAATGAAAAATTAGCCCTGAAAAATAGAGATTGCGATCGCGATCGCAAAAATAGGTTATTGATGCGTAATATCACTTCCGGTCGATCGACTGCAAATATCAAAGTTCGGAGTGCGGAGTTAAGTCCGCTGCATTTTGCCGACTTAAGTCCTGACTACAAACGGTGTATGTTCGATCTGATGTTTTGACGGGCCGATCGCGATCGAATGCGTCCTTAAAGATTTAACTGTGAGGGGAGGTTAAGAAGCAACATGAATTGGATAAAAAGACGGTTAACAAGCTAAGTAGAAGGAAGAAGGAAGAAGGAAGAGGGAAGAAGGAAGAAGGTAGAAGGAAGAGGGAAGAAGGAGTTACCTGTTGCCTGTTGCCTGTTGCCTGTTGCCTGTGTTGCCTCGAAGGAATCAGGAAGAAGGAGTACCTGTTACCTGTTACCTGTTACCTGTTACCTGTTACCTGTTATCTGTTACCTGTTACCTGTTGCCTGTTGCCTGTTGCCTGTTGCCTGTTGGTATGACAGTCTTTCGAGTTCAGTTGTGGAGACGATTAGGCAATGTTTAAGTGCAAGCCACTCTATAGATAAGTAAGTGCAAACCTAGGCTGAAGATGAGAATACTATTGGTCGTATTTTTGGACTTAAGTTCGCACTACGAACAATCTTATGACGATCGATCCGCAATATCGCCATTGCCTTCCTTCTTCCTTCTGCTATAAAGGTTTTAACCAGGATTTACCATCAGCCATGCCTCTAGATGAACTCAGCGCCTTGCCCGACGACGATCTGTCCATTCCGAAATTGCCTCCTGCGGT
Source organism: Microcoleus sp. (assembly GCA_051652045.1). Classification (GTDB taxonomy): domain Bacteria; phylum Cyanobacteriota; class Cyanobacteriia; order Cyanobacteriales; family Microcoleaceae; genus Microcoleus. The sequence goes on from JBOFTL010001028.1 coordinate 8,548, forward strand.
GGAGGTAGAAAAATTGCTGGCGAAAATCGAGCTTTCTGACGACTTTTCTTACCAAATGATGAATCTTGAGGTTTGGGCCCTGGTGGAAACCCTCGATCGAATGTTTCCAGGCGCTTGGGGTCAATTCATGAGCA
>JBOFTL010001029.1:0-2963 GCA_051652045.1 Microcoleus sp.
AAATTCGCCTGGTAATTCAAGCAAGAAATCCCCTGCTTTGGAAATTGCCCTGGCACGTTTGGGATTTATTAGAACTCTACGATGTCGGTATCGGTTGCGCCTTGCCAGAATTTACTGCATCTGCTTTAGAAATAATCCCCCAAAAAGCCGAAAAAAAAGTCAGAGTTTTAGCAGTTTTTGGAGACGATAGTAATATTAACTTGCAGCCCGATCGCGAAGCAATTACAAGTTTGCCCGGTGCGGATTCATTATTTTTGCAGCAACCTAACTCTCAAGAGTTTATTAGAACTTTGCGCCACAAACAAGGTTGGGATATTTTCTTTTTTGCAGGTCACAGTCGCACGGAAAGCGAAACTGGTAGAATTTATCTCAGTGACAAAGAGAGTTTGAGACTCGATGAATTTAAAAATGGTTTGAAAGAAGCGATCGCAAATGGTTTGAAAATCGGTATTTTCAACTCTTGCGACGGTTTGGGATTAGCACAGGAATTAGTGGGATTGCAAATTCCGGTTGCTGTTGTCATGCAAGAATCAGTACCTGATGAAGTAGCGCAATCGTTTTTAAAAGAGTTTTTAGCAGAATATGCAGGTGGAAAATCTTTATATGCCGCCGTTTGGCAAGCCCAGAAAAGGTTAGAAGATTTTCAAAATTTACCCGGTGCAACTTGGTTGCCAATGATTTTCCAAAGTCTGACAGATGTACCTCCAAGTTGGGAGTTATTGCAAGGTAAAAACAGAGAATCACCCCAAGTCGCACCTAAAAAAATTACTGCTGATTTTAGATTGATTCCGGATGCAATTGTTGCGCGTCGCGGCAGCATTAAAACAGTATTTGTAGCGCTATCAGTTAGTTTGATTTCAGCGTTTGCCATCATTATGATTCGCGACATGGGAGCGATCGAGCCTTTTCAATTAAAAGCTTTTGACACCTTGATGCGATCGAGGCCCGTAGAACCTCCCGATCCGCGCATCTTAATTATTGAAGTAACTCCCAAAGATGTTAACTCTCAAATTCGCCCGCCCGATGAGGGCAAAAGCAAATCGCTTTATGACAGCTATCTCGCCCGAGTTTTAGATAAATTAGCAACTCTCGAACCGCGCGCGATCGGGTTAGATATCTACCGCGATTATAAGATTGGTAAACAGTATCCAAGTTTAATCGATAGCCTGCAAAAAAATGACAGGTTAATTACCATTTGTCAAGTAGGAGAAAATGCCAGCAATACCGGGCGATCGCCTTCTCCAGATGTGTTGCAAAATAATACTATAAGTGATAAAATAGGGTTTAGCGATATTGTAGTCGATCGCGATGGCGTCATCCGCCGCCATTTGTTAAGTTTAACTCCCCCCAACGATCTCAAAATCTCGCCTTGTCAAAGTCACTTAGCTTTCAGTTTTTTGGTAGCATTGCGCTACTTGCACGACGACGGTATCACCGCTAGCGAAACTTCAGACGAAAGGCCGCAGTTTAAAATTAATAATGTAGTTTTGCGACGGATCAAACCTAATGCAGGCAGCTATCACAATGTCGATGCAGCCGGCAGTCAATTGTTGCTCAACTACCGCAGTAGTGGCAATAATGTTGCCCGCAAAATTTCGCTATTAGATTTTTTAAACAATCCGATCGATCCAAGTTTAGTAACAGATAAAATAGTCTTAATCGGCACCAGCGATGAAGCCTACGGAGACTTTCACTCCACTCCCTACGGCAAAATGTCGGGAGTCGTACTTCAAGCCCACAAAATCAGTCAAATTATCAGTGCTGTCGATGGCAAAACTCATCGACCCTTATTAAAAGGTTGGTCGCAGTGGCAAGAAGATTTGTGGATTTTAACATGGGCTTTGATAGGAGGATTGTTAGCTTGGCAATTTCGTGCTTTAATCGCGATCGTCCTAGCATTTCCCACACTAGGAATTCTATATTATTGCTGTTTCACGCTGTTAATTCGCGGCTGGTGGATACCGCTGCTATCGCCATCCTTAGCTTTAATTGTTGCCGCTGCTGCAACTGCATTAACCTACAAAATCCAAAAACAAATAATCGCTCAACAATTATCTTCCGAGGTGAAACATGAATAATTTATCCAAAACCAACAAATTCTTGCGAGGAAAAACACTCGCCTTAATATTAGGATTAATTTTTGCTGATTTAGTCAGTGCGATGCCGGAAGCGCGATCGCAAATCGATCGAACCTACAATAACATTATCGCCACTCAAAACACGAATAAAAGAAAAAATGCCAGCCGATTTCAAGCCCCTCCACCGCCATCAGGAAGAGGCGAAAGACCCGCCAAACGGAGAGATGCGGGCAGTAGCGGTTCCTGCGAACGACTCAACACCGCAGAAACAGAATTTCTCACCGCCTTAGTTCCCAAACAAGATTATCAAGCCTTAACAGCAGCCGGCCATCCTACTTTTTGGTTTTACATTCCGTTCCCGGCAAAGAATTTTCACTCTCTCAAATTTCGCATTGAAAATGAAAGTGGATATCAAGTTACAGTCAAACCCAAAAATGAAAAATCCGGTGTAGTTAGCTTTACTTTACCAGCAACAGAAAAGCCATTAGAAATCGGCAAAGAATACAAATGGGGATTATTTCTTTACTGTCAAGATCCGGAACAAAAATCTAGCAGGCCTGTGACATTTTATGTCAGCAGTACTATTAAGCGAATTGCCCCGAATGACAAACTGGAAAGCGAGCTCAAAGCAGCAATTACAGACCGCGAAAAATCTGCTGTTTATGCTAAAAACGGGATTTGGCACGAAGCTTTAACCCTCATCGGCAACAACCGCCGCACCGATTTAACCAATGCCGAATTAGCCGCAGATTGGGCGAATTTATTGGCAGCAGTCGAACTTGAAGATATTGCGACAAAACCTTTTGCTGACTTATAGCTTATTTCAAGTTTTTAGAAACTTAAGTCAATTTATTTGTGTCAATTTGGTAGATGTAAAGTCGATCG
>JBOFTL010001030.1:0-5804 GCA_051652045.1 Microcoleus sp.
GGCAGCAATACAGAGAGTAAGTTCGCGATCGCTCAAAAGCTCTCGCTAGAAGTAGAACGATCGGAACTGCCGAAATCCCAGCCCCAAAACCGATCGCGAACGCCCCAATACGGGGATAATTCTGCGCCCAGCTTGTCGAACCAGCTCGCAAATGTTATGAGTAAAAAATAAGCGATCGAACTTTACCCAGCCAAGCCAATGCAAGAATTTATTAACAACGTTTCTCGTTTCCCTAGGTTTTTGATTACTGTTACTCTGGGGATATTCTTTTTTCTGTTCGACCAACTAAAGCCGCTCCTCGATCGACCCGCTACTGCGATCGCCCTAGTTACATTCATCATAGCCGCCTTCGTCTTCATCACTTTTACCCTGCAGGCCATGTTAGGCCTGAGTCCGGTGTAAACCGTACCAGGACAAACCAAAGACCCACAGGCAAGAGAAACATCACAGACAAACAAAACATCCGAATAGAGTTAAGATACGGCTGCACGCCCTAGAGGCGATCGAACTCGATCGAAAGTGTCAAACCCGCTACCCGCATGAAGATCCCACTCCTGAACTCCATCGCGATCGCTGACTTGTTATTATTAGCCGCGATAGATTGGAAGAGGAAGTTAGTAGAACAACCCAGTCAGTGACCCTCGATCGAGGCGCAGGCTAACATTACCGAAGTGCAGTACCGGCATTTCCGGCGATCGAAAAAAATGGGGAAATACTGCACCTCTGTTTCCCCTCTGACCCATTTAATCGTTAGGAAGCGGCACCCCGCCCCGCTTTCCTCTCCCGTTAACCTGACGGTATCACGAGAGCCTCCAGCGGAAAAGACAGATGAAGTTTGAACATATCTATCAATTCTTTCAAGACCCACCTCCTGTTTATCTAAACAAGGAACTAGCAGTGTGCTACATTCTCTCCGTCCTGCTGCGCGGGGATTCTTACGGAACGGAACTCATCGGACAACTAGAGAGGGAATTTCCCATCTACCGGCTGTCAGACACCGTTCTCTACAGCGCGCTCAAATTCCTGGAAGATGAATCAGTAATCACAGGTTACTGGAAAAAAGTAGAAGGACGCGGCCGTCCCCGCAGGATGTATCAAATCCTCCCGGAATGGCGACATCAAGCTCAAGACCTCGCTCGCTTGTGGCATGACTACACGGGTCATGGAAGTGGCGTCTCCGGGCGGCGGCACCGCGATTTAGAAACCGGTCACATGGGTTAAGGTACTAGAACTCAGATGCTGAAGCCCTGGAGATGGCTGCGCTATTTGCGAAGCGTTTTGCCCTTTTGCCAGTGCTTTGCAATAGCGCGCAAAGATTAGAGCCGATACATTGGTAGGACTTACGCATTTTCACCCTCAAATTAGGTGGGGGCTATGGGTAGATATTGACTTTGGTGATGGGGAGATGAACGGTTTGCTGCGATACTTTCTGCAAATTTTGTCTGACAGAGGTGGCGTAAGTCCTTATAACTTTCCTCTGTGAACTTATGTAAAGTAAGAGGAGAGAATTTCACTGACACAAATTTCTATCTGATGAATACTCCTGTTCTTCCATCAACATTTGTACTGACGCTGCTGTTGGCTGTTGGGTTGTTTTTTTTCATTAAGGCCTCTGTCAAAGACCGCACCGAACAAGTTAAGCTGTCTTCCCAGAAAGCTGAAGAGTCTCTGTTAACTGACTTGCAACAGTATTTTTCCGCAAGAGCTTACCGAGTAGCAGCCATAGATGCTCCCAACTATCAAGTAACTTTTGAAGGGTTTGTGCGACCGAGTTGGTTTTTAGCTATTTTTTTAACGCTGTTGAGTGCTGGTGGCACTTTGTGCTTGGGATTGGTTTTGGCAATGCTAGTGACCCAGCACGGTGAACTTTTCCTGGGTTTGGTGCTGCTATCGCCGCTAGCAGGAATATTTTATTGGAAAAAAGCCGGACGTTCCGAGCAAGTGGAACTCAAACTCGAATCGGCAGGTGAGTCGGGCAGCTTAACAGGAAGCTCAACTGGGAGCTTTGTTACTGTTAGAGCGCACCGCGACGAACTCGCGGCGATGCAAAAAGCTTTAGATTTGAAACCTGTGGCTTGAACTACCAAGTTTTCCGGTAACTTTGCCACGATCGAATTAATTGCAAGCATGAAATAATCATGCTTGCAACATTTAATAACGGCACAATTTCTCAATGTTGTGGACTGAGAGTTTTGGTTTGAGCTTTTTGCTCTAAGCGCGGCTGCCTGAAACCGCAGGAATTTTTTCTGGGGTCGATTCCAGCATCATCTTCAAGCTGGGAAACAAGAAATGGTTCTCTTCTACGTATTGAGCTCCGAACAAACCTTTTTCAGCCCAGAAATACCGATCGGTGGTGTGTTCGTTACGCTTGACCAACAACAAAGCGGGGGGAGCAATACCTTCGGCGTGGATGAACTTGCGAGCTGCTGTCACCGGTTTATCTTCGCCGCTCTCGATGCTATATTGAGGAACACATTCTAAAATTCTCCGTCCTTCTTGTCGGCGGCGACTTTTGCGCTTGCGTCTCCTGGCCAATTTCTTTACCTCCTCTCTTGTGAGCAGATCTTGTGAGCAGAATCTTGTGAGCAGAATCTTTTGAGCAGACATACGATCTGACTTGTGAGCAGACATATGAGCTGACTTATGAGCAGACAGGTGTAATTATAGCTACCAAATCCGAGGAAATCATATCTGTTCTGACTCTAAATTTCAACTTTTTTTAATAAATCGATACAATCAGAATCTTGCCAAAGAGCGAAAAAAGTGCTGCAGTTGCGGTGGTTTAGCCGGAATGTACTGTGGAGAGAGGCGGAGAGAGGGAGAGGGGGAGGGTGGGAGAAGTTAGCGATCCTCTCCGAGGGCTGCCCTAACGAACAAAAAACAATTGAATTTGGGAATTTCTCACCTGTAATCGCAGCTTGGTGCGCGGTAGTTCTCTTATAATTTTTTGTAGAAATGTGAATGCGGCGCCCATGTTAATGCCTGCCAGTTCAGAATTTGTAAAGCTTTGCCGATCGCAGGTGGCGATCGCAGTCAGTTTGGGTGCAACGTTCAGCGCTGTATACTTGACAGAGGAACTGGTGTCCGGCACCGAAGCGAAGTTGATTCCGATCGCAGTTTACCCAGAATCACCTGCAGAACGGGAAGAAGATCGCGGACACAGATTGCGAGCGCAAGAAAGCTCGGCATTAGAAACAGCGCCGCAGCGAAGACTCCAGCAGGCTCAGGTGCAAGAAAAGCCAATTGTCGGGACGATCGCACCTGAGTCCCTGCCCGATTGTGACAGCAATGCCAATCGCTGTGCCAGTCCCGAAGATGTGTGGCAGCAGCGCAGGCAGATTATAGCGCCTCTAATTCACGAAGGGGCGGTAATGGGTCTTTTGGTCAGCGGGCGGCAAGACAGGGCTTGGGACGATCGAGAGGAGGCTCAAATGCAACAAATTGCTCGCAGTCTGGCCCTAGCTTGCATTTTAGACCAGCGATCGCAGTGGGTGGAGCAGGAATTGGGGCAGCAGCGACAACTCCAAACTCAGGTTTACGACACGATGCACAACTTGCTGCACCAGTTCAAAAGTCCGCTGACGGCTTTGCGAACTTTTGGCAAGCTTTTAGCGAGGCGGTTGTTGGCGGAAGACAAAAATCGCGATGCTGCTTTGAGTATTGTTCGAGAAAGCGATCGATTGCAAGAATTGCTGTTGCAGTTCGATCGAACTGTAGATGCAGGCGAAGCAAATCTCAGGGTGCCATCTGGCGAGTCAAAAATCGCTATTCCCGATATTGAATCAATTCGTCCTTCCGTACTGTCGCTATCACCTGGTGCGGATGTTACAAGCAATTGTTCGGTTGCAGGAGTTTTACAACCGCTGTTAGTTTCGGCAGAGGCGATTGCTAGTGACAGAAATTTGAAATTGCTGGCAAATATTCCGGCAGATTTGCCACCCATCCGGGCGGACGATCGAGCTTTGCGAGAAGTTTTGAGCAACTTAATTGAGAATGCTTTAAAATATACTCCTGTCGGCGAGCAAATTTTCATTGAAGTACGGTCGATCGCGCCAGACAGCAAACGCTCTCCTGACAGCAAATTGCCTCAAATAGCAGTTGCCGTCAGCGACACCGGTACGGGTATTCCACCGCAAGACTTAGAGCATTTATTTGAGCGCCACTACCGAGGAGCAAAAGCGCATAGCGAGATCCCAGGTACTGGATTGGGTTTAGCGATTGCCAATGATTTAGTCAGCCAAATGCAAGGAAAAATCGAAGTATTTTCGCCGATTAACCTTGCATGGCTGCCACCCGTACAGCCTCCTTTAGAACGCAGAGATTGCGGCACAACATTTGTGGTTTTGCTGCCAGTTAATTTGCAATAATAATTGTATAGCAGAAGTCAACTGTCAACTGTCAACTGTATTCCCGATGAGGTTTTAGGTTTTAGGTTGAAGGTCTATTCCCTACTACCTAACACCTACCGCCTCATACCTAATTCTTCCTTCTTCCTTCTTCCTTCTACTTACTGGATATGGAAACTTTTTTGGCAACTCTAAAAAAACAATTTTTAGCCGTACCTTTTTTAGCCATTTTTAATATTTTGACTGTACTGGTGTTGGGCGGACTGGCTGTGTATGCCAAACTCAAAAATAAAGGTGATGGTATCGAACGCTTGTTTAGCGATCCTTTTAATGTTTGGTTGCCTTACGAAGGCATTCTGACGGGAGTTTCCGAAATTTTCTGGTGCGCTTCTATCTCAATTTGTGCTTTTACATTCGGAGTGATTCGCCAAAAATATCCGCGCGCTCGAACTACTGCATTTTTATTTGTTAGTGCTTTACTGCTGGGAGTTTTGTTCCTGGATGACAGATTTCGGATGACTTTGATTCTTTCTGCATGGGGAATATCTAAGAAATTAATTTATTTATGTTATGGTCTGGCTATTTTACTTTACGGATTGAAGTTTTGGCGGTTTATTAAAACTACTGCTTATCTGCCCTTAATTGCAGGATTTATGTTATTTGCTGTTTCTCGATTAGAAGATTTATATTCTGCCGACAGTCAAGGATTGCACGCGATGTTAGAAGACGGTACTAAATTATTAGCACTACTGAATATAGCACTGTATTTTTGGTATCTGTGCGATCGAGTAATTAGCAAATATTTACAGCCAAGTGAAGAAATTAAATAGTTGAGAGTTGATAGTTGAGAGTTGATAGTTGACTGCGCAAGTGCATCGTTCTGGCGTGATATTCTAGCCAAATTCAAGCTGTTAATATTTGGTCAATTTGACTTTTTAAGTGTCAACTGCTAAAGGTCGATCGAACAGACACGATATTCTAAACGGATTTAAGATCTTGATATTTGGTCACTTTGACTTTTCTTCAAAAGCAAACTGTCAACTGTCAACTAAAATCGCGGGTACGGGGGCACCGCCCCTACCTGTCAATTGTCAATTGTCAACTGTCAACTGTCAACTGTCAATTATCAATTCCCAATTCCCAAAAAACCTTTCGCAATTTTGTGGTGATGATTCTGTATAGATATGTCGCGCCAACCTGCAAATCGATCTAAATTATCAAATTGAAACACCCGAGGATTGCCCAGTAATTTGGGAGGCAATTTTTGGGCCGACTGGGTAGCACTGGCAGCTATTTCTTGCTCTACTGTTAACAGATTGCCGTAGAGATTGGCAATAGTTTTTTGACCCGCTGGCGTCAGTGCCAAATAGTGCAATCCTTCCCCGATGTACTGAGAGACAACATTCCGAAAAAACTTGGGATAGCCTGCGCGCAAGTCGCCCGGATTGCGGTAGCCAA
>JBOFTL010001031.1:0-5733 GCA_051652045.1 Microcoleus sp.
GATCGCAGCGCCGCGTTTCCGAGGTGCGGTGAAATTTCACAATGTCATGTTTGCTTACGAAACGGAAAAAACGATTTTGCAAAACATGAGTTTTCAAGTTAAAGCCGGCCAGCAAGTTGCTTTAGTCGGTCCTTCTGGTGGGGGTAAATCGAGTTTAGTCAGTTTGTTACTGCGACTTTACGATCCTTTGGAAGGTAACATTTTCATCGACGGACATGACTTGCGGGAATATAAAGTTGATTCATTGCGCCAACAGATTAGTATCGTGTTGCAAGAAAGTGTTTTGTTTGCTGTCAGCGTCAAAGATAACATTGCTTACGGATGTTTGAATGCAACTGATGCCGAAATTAAAGCGGCCGCCCGTTTGGCCAACGCACACGATTTTATCGAAGGTTTGCCGCAGGGTTACGATACAATTTTAGGGGAAAGAGGAGCGACACTTTCGGGGGGACAAAGACAAAGAATTGCGATCGCCCGTGCGGCTGTGCGCCAATCTCCGATCGTCATTTTAGACGAACCGACAACTGGTTTAGACCAAGAAAACGAACGCGCAGTCAGCGAAGCTTTAGAAAGATTGACTCAGAATTGCACGACTTTTTGGATTACTCACAATCTCAAAGCAGCCGAACAAGCTGATACAATTCTGTACATTGAAAGCGGTCAAGTTTTGGAACAAGGGACTCATTACGAACTGCTGAAATTGGGCGGAAAATATGCAGCAATGTATGCCGTACAAGCTGCGATCGGCAATAATTCACCTAATGAAGCTGACTCTTTTGCTTTGTTTAATTAATCCAGTAAATAGTTGGGAATAGGGCATTGGGCATTGGGCATTGGGCATTTTCCCACTCTTCCCCTCCCCCACTCTCCCCTTCTTCCTTCTACTTAAAGGTTCCGTAAATGTTGGATTATTTCATTTTTTAGATTGCTCATGTTTCCACTGTTTTCCTTGGTTTCTTTAATTGCTTTGACAGTAGTAACTCCGGTTTTTGCTAGCGATTCGGTTGAAATCGATCGCCAATTAACATCACCCATTAATAGCGAAAAATCTAGCGATCGAATTGAAGGCGATCGCGAAATTAAACTCGCTAAAAATACCAAAAAATGCAAGTTTTTTGTACCAGCAAATCGGGAGTTGGAAATGTCGAAAACCTTGGAAATTCCGGCGGTAGCTGAAAAAGCCGATCGCACTTCAGAGATTGTAGAAATCGGTACGAGCGATCGAATTCCAGCAGTTGTAGAACAGGGCGATCGGGAATCTCTAGCCAACATTACCTCTGTTTCCGAATTATCCGATGTTCAACCTACAGATTGGGCATTTCAAGCTCTTAAATCCTTGGTAGAACGTTACGGATTAATTGCAGGATATCCCGACGGAACTTTTCGCGGCAATCGCGCTTTAACGCGCTATGAATTTGCCGCAGCTTTGAATGCGACGCTCGATCGCCTAAATCAGCAAATTGGAGCAAATACTGCTAATTTCATCAGTCGCGAAGACTTGGAAATCGTGCGCCGCCTGCAAACAGAATTCGAGCCTGAGTTGACAGGTTTGCGCGGCAGAATCGATAATTTATCGCAGCGTTTAGACGCGGTACAGAAGTTTTCAACTACTACAAAATTAGAGGGTGAAGCTCTTGTTGCAGTTATTGGAGTTGAGGGAAATGAAAAGGCAGATGGTGAAGGCGATGTTGACAGCAATCTTACTTTAGGCTATAGAGTTAGGTTGAATTTTGACACGAGTTTTACGGGAAAAGATCGACTGAGAACCAGACTGCAAGCTAACAACATTCCTAAAGTTAGCGACGCTGCGGGAACAGACATGGCAAATCTAACTTTTCAAGGCGAAAGCGACAATAAAGTTGAACTCAGTCGGTTAGAATATAGATTTCCAATTAATCGGCAAGCAGTTGTTTATGTGGAAGCTGTTGGCGGCAGTCTTAACGACTATACTGATACTCTCAATCCCTATTTAAGCGGTAGCAGTCGGGGTACGATATCTCGTTTCGGACAGCGAAATCCGATTTACCGCCAAGGCGAAGGTAGCGGGATTGGAGTGAGTTATGCTGTTAGCAGAAAAATCAGTTTAGATGTCGGATTTATTGCGGATAAAGTTAACGATCCGGCAATTGGTTTTGGTAAAGCGGCCTACGGTGCGATCGCCCAATTAACCATCCGACCAACTAATAATATTGGAGTCGGTTTAACCTACGTTCGCTCTTATAATAGTCTGGATACAGGAACCGGGAGCGATCGAGCCAACGATCCTTTTGACGGCGAAAGCGATGCGATATCAGCCAATTCTTTCGGCCTTCAATCCACTGTCAGAATCAGCCGCCAAATTACAGCCGGAGGTTGGGTGGGATACACCCGCGCCCGAGCCCTCGATTTGCCCGATCGACCTCAAGCAAGTATGTTAAATTGGGCGGTAACTTTAGCTTTTCCAGATTTAGGTTCAGAAGATAGTGTGGGAGGTATAATTATCGGACAACAACCTAAAGTAATAGATAGCGATTTTATCGAGGACGATCGAGAATATACAGATCCGGATACATCGCTGCATTTAGAAGCTTTTTATCGGAGGCAAATAACAGACAATCTAGCAGTAACCCTGGGTATTTTAGCAATAACAAATCCAGAACATAACAGCAACAACGACCCCATTTATATCGGCACATTGCGCACGACATTTAGTTTTTAATTTGGGCATTGGGCATTGGGCATTGGGCATTGGGCATTGGGCATTGGTAATCGATCGACTGTCAACTATCAACTCTCAACTCTCAATCGATCGCGAGCTCCCGACGCTCACACTACAACTATCAATCGATCGACTATCAACTATCAACTCTCAACTCTCAATCGATCGCGAGCTCCCGACGCTCGCACTACAACTATCAATCGATCGACTATCAACTATCAACTTATGAACAACACAACTCGCGTTATTCTCGTCCGTCACGGCCAAAGTATGTATAACGAACAAGGATTGTATCAAGGTTGCTGCGATGATTCCTTGCTTACCGAAAAAGGTCGTTTAACAGCTTATCAAACAGGACTTTTTTTAAGCAAAATTTCCCTTGATGCAGTTTACAGCAGCCCCCTTCAGCGTGCTAGAGAAACAGCCAGCGAAATTTTAAGTGCGATCGCAACTATTGCCGACACTCACCCGGAATTGCACGTTCATGAAAACTTAAAAGAAATTGACTTACCCGCGTGGAACGGTTTATCGTTCAAATACGTTCGAGAACACCTTGCTGAAGATTATTGCTGTTGGAGAGAACGCCCTCACGAATTTCAGATGGCTGCTGAAATTGAAGATAAATCTCTCGATGTCAATTCCGTTGCTACTTTAGTCAGATCGCAAAATTTTCCAGTCCAAAACCTCTACCGCCAAGCCCAAAACTTTTGGACAGAAATTCTGCCACAATCTGTCGGTAAAACAATCTTAATTATCACTCACGGAGGAACAATTAAAGCACTAATTAGTACCGCGATCGGGATGAAATGTCAAGACTTTCATACCCTACAGCAGTCAAATTGTGGGATTAGCATTCTGAATTTTGACGGTACGGGCGATCGTACTGAATTAGAAGCAATGAATTTGACAAATCACCTGGGAGAAATTTTGCCCAAACTCAAAGAAGGCAAGCAAGGACTGCGTTTGCTGCTAGTACCCGCCGACAGTGAAAAAGACATTTATACTGATAGCGTTGCCAGAATTATCGAGAAAAGCCCGATCGATTTTTGCCTGAATAGTGAAGGAGAAAACTCCGCAAAAATGGCAGAACAACTGATTAGGTATCGCCCCCATCCGACAGTACAGCTATCAGTTTCTACCGAAAAATTTATGCAGAATTGGCACCAGACAATTTACGGGCGATCGCGCGAAACTTCATCTCTTTGCACCGGATTAGTTGTTGCTGAAATCGGAGAAATTAGATCGGCATTAAATCAAGTGTTGGGCTTGCCAATGCAACAGCAATCTCTCCAAGTAAAACCCGGAACCATAAATATTCTACACTATCCTGCGTCTGCAAAACATCCCGTATTGCAAGCAATGAATCTTTCAAGTGAAATTAATTAGCCCTGGCTTTAACAACACTCGATCGCTGTAAAGGCAGTATCCCCGTGTTCGCACCGAGGCCGAGAAATTAGCGATCGAGCTCTCTCTACGGTGAGTAATCCCGGTCTAGTATGATACCAAATCCGGGCTGACAACCTCCCTTATTGTCATTGCGCGACGAGAGAGCTCTTCGCTTAGCCTCTAGTTCCAAACGAAGGATCGATCGAGGGGATGGATCTCCAGGGTTTAGTATTACCACAGATTTTACTTGCATCATGCGCACCGCGCACCTTATTATGAAACTCTCATCGATTAACTATCTGATTTTCGATTGCCGATCGAGCTATTTTAGGTTAAAATCAGTCATCAATCTGAAGTTTAATCTAAAATCTAAAATCTAAAATCTAAAATCGTTTTCCCCATTACCATTACCAGTTATGAAAATTTTAGTCACCGGTGCAGCAGGCTTTGTCGGCTATCATTTAGCCCAAAGGTTATTGTCCCAAGACCACCAAGTTTGCGGCATCGACAACTTAAATGACTATTATGATATCAACCTCAAAAAAGCTCGCTTAGCGCAACTTCAACCGCATTCAAACTTTACTTTTCAGCATTTAGATTTGAGCGATCGCGCTGGCATATCCCAACTTTTCCAAGACCAAAAATTCGACAGGGTTGTACACCTTGCCGCTCAAGCAGGCGTCCGCTATTCCCTGCAAAATCCCCACGCTTACGCAGACAGCAATCTCACGGGATTTATCAACATTTTAGAAGGCTGCCGCCACAGCAAAATCGAACATTTAGTCTTTGCTTCTTCCAGTTCCGTTTACGGTAACAATACCAAAGTTCCCTTTGCTGTCACCGATAACGTCGATCGACCGATTTCCCTGTACGCCGCCACCAAAAAAGCTAACGAATTGATGGCTCATTCCTACAGCCATTTGTACGCTTTGCCGATGACAGGATTGCGCTTTTTTACAGTCTACGGTCCCTGGGGACGACCGGATATGGCTTATTTTAAATTTGTTAAAGCGATCGCCGAAAATAAGCCGATCGATGTTTACAACTTCGGCAAAATGCAGCGCGATTTCACTTACATCGACGATGTAATTGAAGGAGTAGTGCGAGTCACGGAAAAACCGCCCCAATCTAGCACAGAAACTGGCAGCACTGTTCCCTACAAAATTTACAATATTGGTAATAACTCTCCAGTAGAATTATTGACCTTTATCGAAGTCATTGAAAAAGCAATGGGCAAAACAGCAGTTAAAAATCTATTACCGATGCAGCCCGGTGACGTACCTGCTACCTATGCAGATGTAGACGATTTGATGGCTGATGTAGGATTTAAGCCCAGCACCCCGATCGAACAAGGAATTCATCAGTTTGTAGAGTGGTATCGAGACTATTACGGCGTTGCAAGTTAGAATCTTTATCAATTCCGATTAAAAACTCTGCGATCGATTATCAACAGTCAATTATCAACCCTCAACTATCAACGATCGATCGCGAGTGGGGACGCTCGCACTACAACTATCAACGATCGATCGCGAGCGGGGACGCTCGCACTACAACTATCAACGATCGATCGATCGCGAGCGGGGACGCTCGCACTACAACTATCAACGATCGATCGATCGCGAGCGGGGACGCTCGCACTACAACTATCA
>JBOFTL010001032.1:0-5988 GCA_051652045.1 Microcoleus sp.
GTAACGGCGCAAAATTTAGTCCAATTGCTATCAAATCAGCCGTTAGAAACAGTTCGATCGCAGGTTCCCGCTCTTGTTGGGGCAGGTTATTCCAAATCTCCCGCACAAATTGGAGAACTATTAAACCCGCCTCGATCGAGCGCGATATTAACAGAAAATTCAGCAGATAATTATACCACAAACGCTAGAAAATTGGCAACAATAGATCGACTTCCCGATCGCATGACAGGCTACAAATATCGAGTAGATAAACTGCCGCCTGCATCCGGCGCGTTTGTAATTTATTTAGGAGTAAAAGCCAGGGCAATTCCGGCAAATTGTCCGCCGCACCTGCAATTTCTTTACGACTACGAAGGCGAAATCGGTGAAAACAATTCGCTATTTGTATCCGTCAGCCATCCGGGAGATGGCAGAGCACCAGAAGGAATGGCAACAATTATTGCTTCCTCATTTACCGATACTAGAAAGTGGTGGAATTCGAGTGATTATGAAGAATTGAAGCACAAATATAGTGTAGGGGCGATCGATCGTTTGAGCGAATATTTCGACTTAACGCCAGAGAACATCATACACCAAGAATCAGCCACGCCGCGAACTTTTGCCCGCTTTACAGCCAGAGATAGGGGAATTGTGGGCGGTATCGGGCAAAGAATTCCGACTTTCGGCCCTTTTGGTTTTGCCAATCGCACGCCAATTAAAAATTTGTGGTTAGTTGGAGATTCTACCCATCCGGGAGAAGGAACTGCCGGTGTTTCTTATTCTGCTTTAACAGTAGTGCGGCAAATTGTTATGTAGAAGGAAGAAGGAAGAAGGAAGAGGGAAGAAGGAAGAGGGAAGAAGGAAGAAGGAAGGAGGAAGAATGCTTATATATTGTCCGAATGCTTCGCCCCGGCCTCAGTGGCAGATACAATCTATTCCAGTAGAGACAATGCCTAAAAATCGCAGTTACCATGACTATCTGATTAAATCTCTCAAACAACCTGAAGAAGCTGCTGCCTACATCCAAGCAATTTTAGAAGAAAAAGACCCCGAACCAGAACTTTTGCTGACCGCACTTAGAGATGCGGTTACAGCTAAATCTGAAATTTCTCCAATACCCCAAGAAGATAAACAAAATTGGGACAAACTTCAGGAATTGCTGACAGCTTCAGGTGGCGAGGAAATTTATCGCTTTTGGATGTTGCTCAATGCTTTAGGATTAAGAACAGACATTACCGTTTTTGAAGAGATTCCCGTTAACGATCGAGGATACGGCACTGCCGTATCCCTACCAAAATAACTTGCGATCGAGGTTCACTTAAGCTTAGTAACTGCTACAACTATCAACTATCAACTCTCAACTCTCAACTCTCAACTTCCCTAACTACCTCACCCACAACTTAATCGTATTATCCTTAGAACCGCTAGCAATAGTTTTCCCATCCGGGCTGAAATTCACCGAATAAACTTCATCTGTATGCCCCGTCAAAGTATTCAGCAATTCTCCGCTAGCCAAATCCCAAATCTTAATAGTTTTATCCTTGCTACCGCTAGCAATAAATTTCCCATCCGGACTGATAGCAACAGTTACAATATCATCAGAATGCCCTTCAAGAGTACGAATTAATTCCCCAGTTTCCAGATTCCAAATTTTAATAGTTTCATCGTAGGAACCGCTAACTAATGTCTTGTCATCCGGCGTAATCGCAATCGATCGCACCGCATCAGTATGTCCTTCAAGAGTTCTAATTAAGCTTCCCGTTGCCATCTCGACAAGTGTAATTGTTTTATCGTTGGAAGCGCTAGCTACAGTCTTACCATCGGGAGCGATCGCAACAGAATAAACAAAATTTGTATGATCTGGCAAATTGTAAATTAACTCGCCATTTGTGGCATCCCAAACCTTCGTTGTTTTGTCACCGCTGCCACTGACAATCGACTGCCCGTCGGGACTAATAGCCACAGACCAAACAGAGGCTTCATGGTCTAAATTGTGCACGACTTTTCCTGTTTGTAAATCCCACACCATCACTCTCCAAAAACCAGTACCCATAGCCAATTGCGTACCTTTGGCATCAAAAGTAACCGACCAAACTGTAGATGAATCTCCATCAAAACGACGAATGGATTTGCCAGTAGCTAAATCCCAAATTTGTGCTGTTTTATCTTTAGAACCACTGGCTAACATTAAACCGTCGGGGCTAAAAGCAACCGATCCTACACTATCTAAATGTTGGGCAAAGTTTTTGACGAGAGCATTTTTCCACCTCAAGCCGCCTTCGCACTGCTGTTGCAAGTTTTGCGCTGCCGCATAGGCACTGGAAGTGCTGGGAATTCTGGGGATTTCGCCAAGACATTCTTCGTAATTGCTAACTTTATACAGCGCGTTAATTCGATCGAGTTCTTGCATTTCTTGCTGCACGCGCTGCTGCTTTTCTTGCCATCTTAAGTATCCATAAATAGAGCCGATCGCAGCTAATAGCACCGCAATAACTAACCCCGCAATATAAGGATTAAACCGCCGATTTTTCCTGGTAACAATTGCTGCTGTACCGTTTCCCTGGGAGCGATCGTGTCCGTTCATGTGAGACTGTACGGGTGGCGTCTGAGTTTCCTCCAATCCGATCTGGGCAATGCGGTTTGCCACAGGCACGTTTGACCTGCGGTGTCCTGCTAAAACTGTAGAAATCGCCTTATACAATTTAGCAAACAATGATTTAGGAACCACTAATTCTTCGATTCTGCTGGCATCTTCATCTGTCAGCCCTAAAACTTGCTGCAAGCGTCTTAATTCGTCACGAGTTCCTGAAGAAAACGGGTATTCCTGCTGCATTGCTTCTTGCAGTGCTTGTTCGTAGCGTTCCCCTTTTGCCCGGTATTTCCGATAAGGATTGAGCACTTCATCTTCGATCGCTTCTGCTTCTTCCGGTAGCAATTCTAAACTAACTCGCAGTTCCTCCAAAATTCTCCTACCGACTGTGGTAATATCACCGCGACTGTTAGCGCGCCGATCGACTTCTTCGCGATATACTGTTAGTTTGGGAACTCGGATGCGCGATCGATCGCCAATTTTTCGCAAATCCGCTAAAGCTTCTGCCGCCGACTGATATCTCTCCCGAAAATCGTAGCGCACCATGTTATCTAAAACATCTGCCAGCGCTTGCGAACACACTGCTAAATGCCGCCAAATAATTTCGCCTTTATTGGTATTTTTCAAATCGCGCAGTTTCGGCAAATCGTAAGCGGGCAAACCCGTCAAAGCTTGAATCCCAATCATGCCTAAAGCATAAATATCGCTGTTAAGTTGGGGGTTATATTGAAACTGTTCGATCGGCATATATTCTAACGTACCGATCCGCACAGTTACCGGCGCTTGTCTTTGGGCGATGTGAATCTCTTTTACCGACCCAAAATCGATCAAAACTAACTTATTATCTGAATAGCGGCGGATTAAATTTCCCGGTTTAATATCTCGGTGAATTACTCCTTGTCCGTGGACGAAAACTAAAATTTCTAGCAGTTCCTTCAGCAGTGGCACTACTTTTTCTTCTGGCACCGGCTTACCCGGTAAAATCTCAGTTGATAGCGAGTGACCGGCAACAAAAGATTCAACTAAAAAGAATTCTTGATTTTCTTCAAAATAAGCAAATAACTGGGGAATTTGGTCGTGCTGACCGAGTTTTTCTAGAACTTCTGCTTCTTTTTCAAACAGGCGGCGCGTCGTATTAATTAATTTCGGTTCAGTAGTACCGGGGCGCAGGTGTTTGACAAAACACTGCGGTTCTCCAGGACGGCGAATATCTTTAGCCAGATAGGTTTGTCCGAATTCTCCTGTTTCTATGACTTCAAGAATTTGATAGCGTCCATCTAAAAGTTGGCTCACCATAATCATAACGCAGCTTTTTTTGTTGATTTTCGCAAGAAACAGTTTGATTTTTGGCAGGAATTGCTACTGTGTGTAGCGCCGCCTCGAATATTTGCTTTATTTTTTTACTGAGTTGTAAGAGTAATTTACGGAGGCAATAGATTACTAATTATCTATTCCCTATCACCAAATATTAAGAGTTCTTAACCACTGCCAGAGTAGGGCGAATTGTTTTTATAACTGGTTGAGTGTAACGGAGGGTTAAATCCCTGTCTTAAAAATCTCACCCTCAACTCTCAACTCTCAACTCTCAACTCTCAACTCTCAACTGTATTATTTTTTCAACATCTGCAAAGCTTGATATCCCAAAAAGAAGAAACCGAAAGCACCCAGTATAGCGGTGCTATTTGCCAATATATCCACTGTAAGAAATTCGCCCATTACACTATCCTCTGAAAACTGATGTCTATCCTCGGCTGCAGGGCCCCTAACATGATGAGGGGTCTTACCCCTCGCTGCGGGCGAACCGAAAGATGCTCACAAATTATAGCAAGAGTGGGGTCACAATAACCTGCGGCTCGATCGACTGGCTTTTTGCTTTAATCTTTTTTAACATTTAGGCAGACAAATGACACTGCCGAAGTTTTGAGGTCAATTCACTTTGATATTGCTAACCCTGTTAATTTTTTCTGTAATCGTAAGTACAGCCTACACAAATAACTTGCGCCGATCGGTCAAAAATGCCCCCCGCACGGTAAAAATCCCGACTCAGCAGTTGTCCCACCCTCCGGTGTCCGGCCCCAAAGTTTCGGTAATTGTACCAGCATACAACGAAGCCGAGAACATTCAGGATTGCGCGATCGCAATTTTGGATAGCACTCAACTGCCTGCTGAAAACATACAAGTTTTAATAGTAGACGATCGATCGACAGACGACACGCTCGCGATCGCCCAAACTTTGCAACAGCAGCGTAATGACCCCCGCTTGAAAATATTAGCAGGTCAGCCGCGTCCTACCGATCGATATTGGGCGGGCAAAAACTGGGCCTGCACGCAAGCAGTGTCCGCAGCAACGGGAGATTTTCTCTTATTTATCGATGCCGATGTAAGGTTGAAACAGGGGGCGATCGAAACTGCTATTGCTACAGTAGAAAGCAAAAACATTGACTTACTAACTTGTATGCCAGCGCTAGTTTGCGAATGTTTTGCCGAGTGGTTGGTGCAGCCGTTAATGTTCAATCATTTAGCAGTTTGCTTCGATTTTAACGCCGTCAACGATCCGCAAACCGATGCAGCTTTTGCTGCCGGCCCGTTCATGTTATTTCGGCGATCGGCCTACGAAAAAATCGGCGGACACGCAGCAGTTGCTGCTGAAATTGTCGAAGATGTGGAATTAGCTAGACGCATCAAAACAACTGGTTTAAACCTCGGATTGTATGCGGGGTCAAATTTGGCATCCGTGCGGATGTATCGATCTTGGAGCGCATTGTGGGAAGGCTGGACGAAGAATATGTTTCTAGGTGCTAACCGCAGTTGGGGATTGATGGTTTACATGGCAGCAATTATGTTATTTCTCTATCCAATTCCCTGGATAGCATTGTTCGTAATTCTGACACAAATAATTTTATCTTTTCCTCTTGATTCTTCCTTTTTTCCTTCTTCTTTCTTCCTTCTTCCTTCTTCCTTCATCGCAGCAAGAGTAATTTGGCATCAGTACGAGTTGCGTCGTTTGGGAGCAGAGATTTCCGAATGTCCGCCGAAATACTGGTGGTTGGGAGGTTTGGGAGGAACATTAGTCGGGGCGATCGCGATCGGTTCGGCAATTAAAACTGAAACCGGTTGGGGTTGGACTTGGCGCGGGAGAGCCTTGCAAAGTCAGAATTCTTAGTAGAAATACGGGCGATCGTGCTTCTAGTAGGAAGCATTTTTTATCTTCCGTGCGAGCGTCCCGCTCGCGTGCTCGTACAAGAACGCGAACTCCCGACGCTCGCACTGTAAATACAAAACTGAGATGCTCCCCTTTCGGGTTGCAAACAGGTTAAATAAACCCGCCCCCACCCACGAATAACTTAACATTATCTTGCTTTGAGTTTACGATGCAGGAAAGTATATAGCGATCGCAAATCATTTGTAAATTTCTTGCT